>CAVBHI010000373.1:0-2100 GCA_963595115.1 bacterium | reverse complement strand
GATCACGGCATCAACGAGCTGGTTGCTGTCGAGATCCCAGCATCTTGGGCTACCGCAGAGGATGCACCGAAGGAAGAAAATGTACCGGAATTCATCAAGGAGATTGTAGCTCCGATGAACCGCCAGCAGGGCGATGCTCTGACGGTTGGTCAGATGATGAAGTATGGTTTGGAAGACGGCACTTGGCCGGCAGGTACTTCTCAGTACGAGAAGCGCGGCGCCGCAGTAGAGGTTCCGCAGTGGGATATGACCGCCTGCATCCAGTGTAACCAGTGTGCTTATGTCTGCCCGCACGCTGCAATCCGTCCGATCCTGCTCGACGAGGCAGAAGCTGCAAACAAGCCAGAAGGCTTCGATACCGTTACCGCAAAGGGCGCTGGTCTCAACAAGTACCAGTTCCGTATGCAGGTTTCCCCATATGACTGCACTGGCTGTAAGAGCTGTGTCAATGTTTGCCCGATGAAGGACAAGGGTGCTTTGACTCTTGCACCGCTCGCTTCCCAGCTCAAGGAAGCGCCGAACTGGACCTATGCAGTAGACACCGTTACCATCAAGAAGGACGCTGTCAATGCTAAGTCCGTCAAGAATTCTCAGTTTGCAAAGCCGTACTTCGAGTTCTCCGGTGCCTGCGCAGGCTGCGGCGAGACACCGTACATCAAGCTGGTAACTCAGCTGTTCGGCGATCGCATGTATGTTGCAAACGCATCCGGCTGCTCCTCCGCTTACGGCGGATCCACCCCGTCCTCTCCGTACACCACCGACAAGAATGGTAATGGTCCGGCTTGGGCAATGTCTCTGTTCGAGGACAACGCAGAGTACGCATACGGCTATCTGCTCGGTCAGGAAGCTGTCAAGACACAGGTTCTCGCTTCTGTAGAATCTCTGGTTGAACAGGGCATCGCTGTCGATGCAGCCAAGGCTTATCTGGAGAAGCATGACATTTCCGAGGAATCCCGCGCCGTTTCTGACGCACTGCTTGAGGCAATCAAGGACGACAACAGCGAAGCTGCTGCCTTCATCCGTCAGAACAAGGAATACCTGAGCAAGAAATCCGTTTGGGCATTCGGCGGCGACGGTTGGGCTTACGACATCGGCTACGGCGGACTGGATCATGTTCTGGCTTCCGGCAAGAACATCAACGTTCTGGTTCTCGACACCGAAGTATACTCCAACACCGGCGGACAGGCTTCCAAGTCTACCGCAACCGGCGCAATCGCTAAGTTCCAGGCTGGCGGCAAGACCACCAGAAAGAAGGATCTCGGCATGATGGCTATGAGCTACGGTTATGTATACGTTGCTCAGGTCGCTATGGGTGCCGATCAGGCGCAGACGCTCAAGGCAATCCGCGAAGCAGAAGCATACGACGGTCCGTCTCTGGTTATCTGCTACTGCCCGTGCATCGAGCATGGCATGAAGCGCGGCATGGGTCTGTCTCAGGAAGCTGAGAAGGATGCTGTACAGTCCGGTTACTGGCAGCTGTACCGTTACAACCCGGATCTGGCAGAGCAGGGCAAGAACCCGTTCCAGCTGGATTACTCCAAGGAGCCGAACGGTGAGTTCCAGACCTTCATCAAGGGTCAGAACCGCTATGCATCCCTGAAGCTGTCCTTCCCGGAGAAGGCAGACGGTCTGTACGAAAAGGCAGAGGCAGATGCAAAGCATCGCTTCGAGACCTATAAGGAACTGGCTAACGACTAACATATCCTTTCAAAGAAACATCTCCAATATCACTTCTGGGTGGGCTGTCAGTGGCAGCCCACCCAGATGCATCTCTACTTGCAATTGGCGGGTTTATTCGATACAATACAGGCAGTTATTCAAGAAAAGGAGTTTTTGTCTATGGATCTCACTCGCTTACAAAAAAACTTTGAACTGCGCGGATTTTCTTATCGGTATTTTGAAACCCGTAGTGAAGCTGCGGCCTATCTGGCACAGCAGACAGACGGAAAATCCGTCTCGTTTGGTGGCTCTACGACGCTGGATGAAATGAATCTGTACGACACCTTAAAGCCACACGCGGATGTGCACTGGCACTGGAAGGGCGACGGCTATGTGCAGGACGCAGAGGTATACATCACCTCTGCCAACGCCATTTCTGAG
>CAVBHI010000372.1:0-2172 GCA_963595115.1 bacterium | reverse complement strand
CTTTATGGTCTTTGTGCTTGCTGCCGCAGATTGTTTTTCCGTCTATGGCAATCACGCTGCCATTCGGGCGATGCTGTCCCAGCCAATCATACAGGCAGTCTGCCAGTGATGCAGGATTCAGCCGTTCAAACACACGCCGAAAGGTATCGCTGTCTGGAATTCCATGGGGTAATTCCAGAAATTGCTCCAGCCATGCCTGCCGCGCTTCTCCGAAGTCCTCCATATCCGAGAAGTCGTTCCCATTACAGATCATGCTGCACAATCCAATAACGATAATGTCTTCCAGCTTGTGGCGGATGTTGCCTTTGTTTGTCCGCCGTGGATCCTCTACGTTCCGGAGCTTTGCGCACAATTCTTCTATCTTCATACTTCTTTATTATATCACTTTTTAAATGCTGTGGCCCTGGTGCCCTTTTCTTGTTACCTTGAATTTTTCCTGCGGCTATGCTATGATGAAGCTAGCATTACAAATCAAGAATGGCAGACGAAGGGGTTAAACTAGGCAAAGTCTGCAACCAAGCGCCCCCTTGTTGTAAAAAAGCAGATATGAAGCCGAACAAAGGAGTGAAATCACCATGATCGCTGCCAATCCGCCCATGGGCTGGAACAGCTGGGACTGCTACGGTGCCGCCGTTGATGAGCGCACTGTCCGCCAAAACGCCGACTATCTGGCAAAGTACCTCAAGCCCTATGGCTGGGAGTACATCGTTGTCGATATCCAGTGGTATCAGCCGACCGCCGTCAACCATGCCTACGAGCCCTTTGCTGCGCTGACGATGGACGAATACGGCCGCCTTCAGCCAGCTGTCAATCGCTTCCCGTCCTCCGCGAACCAGCAGGGCTTCGCGCCGCTGGCGGCTTATGTCCATTCGCTCGGGCTGAAGTTCGGCATCCACATCATGCGCGGTCTGCCGAGAATGGCTGCGCATCTTCATCTGCCCATCTTCGGCAGCACACACAAGTGCGACGAGGTGGCAAATCCCAACAGCATCTGCGCATGGAATCCCGACATGTACGGTCTGCGCTGCGACACGGCGGCGGCACGCGATTATTATGACAGCATTTTCCGGATGTACGCGGAATGGGGTGTTGATTTTGTCAAGTGCGACGACATCGCGCGCGAATATCCGCATTGCCGCCGGGAAATCGAGGTTATTTCCGAGGCGTGCCGGAATTGCGGGCGCGACATCGTGTTGTCGCTCTCGCCTGGACCTGCGCCGATTGAACAGGCAGAGCACCTGAAGCGCTATGCCAACATGTGGCGCATCACCGATGATTTCTGGGACGACTGGCAGCTGCTCAAGGGCATGTTCGAGCGTGCAGAAAAGTGGTGCATTCACGCCGGTGCCGGACATTGGCCCGATGCGGACATGCTGCCGGTCGGTGCGCTTCGCCAGTGCTACGCTGATAAGGGCTGGACACGCTTCACGCCTGAAGAGCAGCGCACGATGATGACGCTGTGGTGCATGATGCGCTCTCCGCTGATGATTGGTGCGGAGCTGACGAAGAGCGATGCGTTCACGCTTGATCTGCTGACAAACGGCGAGGTGCTGAACATCACGCGCGAGAGCACCTGCGCGCATCCGCTGACGTTGACGGACGAGGAAAGCATCTGGATGGCACGCCGCAAGGATGGCAAAGGCTGCTACATCGCACTGTTCAACCTGACGGATGCTTCACGCACCGTATCCGTCACGTCCGCACAGCTTGACGGCACATTCAGCACCGCCTCTGAGCTCTGGACCGGCGTCACGCAGGTACCCGGCATCGGGCTGAGCGTCTCTCTTGCGCCGCATGACGCAGCAGTGTTCCGGCTTGTGTGAGTGCTCTGCCTGATTTTCCCTTTGGCACTGCCACACAAATAAGGCAGTACGATAAATCGTTAATGCTATGCCCGATGCATTTCAAACCAATCATTTTGACGCATTGAAAATCAACTGCACTGCCACTATGCAAAAATGCCGAGTTTGGCAAGCGTGTCAGTCTGCAAAAACGTCGCTACCTCGCTTGCCTCGACCCTGATGTCCTCCTGCAGATCCTTTTGCGGTAATTTCTTAAATGCTGTGGCCCTGCAAAATCTCCCTTTTGTATGTCAACCATTTTCGAAAATGTCCCAAAAAAAATCGAAACATAAGCCCCGGCTATTAGCAGAGGCATGGTATGCTTGTGGGC
>CAVBHI010000371.1:0-2203 GCA_963595115.1 bacterium | reverse complement strand
TCTCATGGGTGACGACAACCATCGTCATACCCTGCTTTGCCAGCTCCTTCATGGTGTCGAGAACCTCGCCTACCATTTCCGGATCCAGCGCGGAGGTCGGCTCGTCGAACAAAATCGCCTTCGGATCCATCATCAGTGAGCGAACAATCGCAACACGCTGCTTCTGGCCACCGGAGAGCTGTGCCGGATAATTTTCCGCCTTTTCTTCCAGACCAACGCGCTTGAGCAGCTCCACAGCCTTCTTCTTAGCATCTTCTTCGCTCATCAGCTTCTGCTTAACCGGTGCCAGAGTCAAATTGTCCATAACATTCAGATGATTAAACAGATTGAAGTGCTGGAATACCATACCCAGCTTCTGACGAATCTTGTTGATATCCGTGCCCTTGTCCAGAATATCCGTGCCATCAAAAATGATCTGACCGCCGGTCGGCTCTTCCAGACGGTTCAGGCAGCGCAGAAAGGTGCTCTTACCAGAACCAGACGGACCGATGACAACAATGCATTCACCCTTGCTGATTTCACAATCAATCTTTTTGAGGACTTCCAGCTCACCGAAGCTTTTCTTTAAATTCTTAACGGTTATCACTCTGACGCAGTCTCCTTTCGATAGCAGCCAGACCAAAGGTCATCAGCTTGACCAAAATATAGTAAATAATAGCCACGGCAATCAGCGGCAGGAATGCTTGATAGGTACGCGATACGATAAAGTCGCCCGCCTTGGTCAGATCGACAATTGCAACATAACCGACAATAGAGGTTTCCTTTACCAGCGTAATCATCTCATTGCCCAATGCCGGAATGACATTCTTAATTGCCTGCGGCAAAATGATATACCGCATGGTCTCGCCATAGGTGAAGCCCAGCGAACGGCCGCCTTCCATCTGACCATTATCTACCGCCAAAATGCCTGCGCGGATGTTCTCTGCAACATATGCACCGCTGTTGATGCCAAATGCCAAAATGGCCGCGACAACCGCATAGCGGCTGCGGAAGATAACCATGAACATAATCAGCAACTGTACCATAGACGGGGTACCGCGCAGAATATCAATATACACACTGGCAATGCGCGACCAAACGGTCTTTTTCTTTCTGCGCACCTCGGTCAGCTTCATCAGTGCAATAATAAAGCCAAGTACAATGCCCAAAATACCTGCACAAATTGAAATGCCAATCGTGACGCCAAGACCTTTAATCATCAGCATGTAGCCGTTGGTATCGACAAATACATACTTCAGATTTTCCAAAAAGCCCTCGTTTTCTGTGCTGCTCTCCTGATTCTCGGTATCAACGGTTGCAGCACTTCCATTGATATACTGATCAACCAGCTTATCAAATGTGCCATCTTCCTTGATCTTTTTCAGACCATCGTTAATCATCTGAAGGGTCTCGGTATCGCCCTTCTGCACAGCGATGGCATACTGCTCAGTAGAAGTATCATCCTGCATCATCTTGAGCGTATCCGGATTTTTAGACACGAAGTTCTCTGCCGGATTCTGGTCAATAACAACTGCATCGACACCGCCATTATTCAGGGCTACAACGGCATCGGTGCCCTTCTTGAAGCGCTGTATCTCTGTCTTGCTGTCCGTGATAACTTCGTTATCGTCTCCCGGTGTGCACAGCAAGTCACCGGTTGTGCCTTCCTGCACGCCGATTTTCTTGCCGTTCAAGTCCGCCAGCTTTGTGACGTCGCTGTCCTTCTTGACAATGATGCACTGGGTTGCCGTATAATAGCTGTCTGAAAAATCGACGGACTTCTTACGATCTTCTGTCACGGTCATGCCCGCAATGACAGCATCCAAACTGCCCGTGGACAGCGAAGCTACCAAAGACTTGAACTCCATATTGGAGATCTTGACCTCAAATCCTTCTTCCTTGCCGATCGCTTTAATGACGGCCATGTCAAAGCCGTCTGGCTGACCATCATTGCCAATGTACTCAAACGGCGGGAATTCCGCGTTGGTGCCGACCGTCAGCGTCTTTCCAGTGTTTGTTGTTGTTTCTTCCGTCTCACTGCCACCGATATACTGGGCAACTAACTTATCGAATGTGCCGTTTTCCTTGATTTTCTTGAGACCATCATTGATCTTATTCAAGGTCTCGGTATCGCCCTTCTGCACAGCGATGGCATACTGCTCGGTAGAGGTATCATCCTGCATCATCTTGAGCGTATCCGGATTTTTAGACACGAAGTTCTCTG
>CAVBHI010000370.1:0-2216 GCA_963595115.1 bacterium | reverse complement strand
TGAGTTCTTCCCGTATCCGGAAAAAGGACAGGTCGGCACGGCAATGGATCGTTCCGGCAAGCCGGTTTGCGAGGCGGAAGTGATTTCCCTGCGCAAGAGTTCGGCAACCGACGGCACGGCGCTGCTGACGATTGCCGTACCGAAGGAATTTTCGATGAAGGCACGCGCATTTCGACCGAATGGAGGGGACAAGTAAATGGATAAGCTGATGAATCGTTCCGAAGATATCGGTCCCTTTGTACCGATGCCGGATGATGATATGATTGTATGCCGCTGTGAGGAAATCACAAAGGGCGAAATTCGTCGGGCGGTACATGATGGGTTCCGTTCTCTGACAGAGATCAAGCGCGTGCTGCGCAACGGCATGGGCTTGTGTCAGGGACAGACGTGTTCCCGTCTGGTGCGTTCGATTGTTGCAAGAGAATTGGGTGTCCGTCCGTCGGATCTGCCGATGACAACATCACGTGCACCGGCACGACCGGTAGAAATGAGCGTTTATGCAAAGGAGGTCAAGTGATATGGCGGTAACAGATAAGGCACAGGTGGTCATTGTCGGCAGCGGTATTATCGGCAATGCGACGGCGTATTACTTGGCAAAGCGCGGCGCCTCCGTCATCGTGCTGGAGGGCAGTGAGATCATCGGAAACGGCGGTTCCTCACGCAACGGCGGCGGCGTGCGTCAGTCGGCGCGCGACCCGCGCGAGCTTCCGCTGGCGATGTATGCAGTAGAGCACATGTGGCCGACCCTGTCAGAAGAGCTGGATATGGATGTCGAGTACGCCAAGAAGGGAAACCTACGACTGGGCAAGAGCGAAGCGCACCAGAAGATTTTGCAGGGACTGTGCGACCGCTGCACGGCGCTGGGACTGGATGTCCGGATGCTGGACGGCGATGATGTGCGCCAGATCAACCCGTATCTGTCGGAAGAAGTGACTTGTGCCTCGTGGTGTCCGACCGACGGTCATGCCAACCCGCTCAAGGCAACGCTGGCATATTATCGCGCGGCACTGCGGTTGGGCGTACACTTTTATACAAAGGAACAGGCGGTAGAACTGGTGATGGAGCGCGGCAAGCTGCGTTATGTCAAGACAGCCTGCGGCGATGTGTTTGAGGGCGAGACCATTTTGGTGGCAGCGGGCTACAGCAGCCGCGCACTGCTGCACACGGTCGGTGTTGATATTCCGATGAACAAGGCGCTGCTCGAGTGCATCGTGACGGAGGCAGAACCGCCGATGTTCGAGCAGATGCTCGGCGCGGCAATGGCGGACTTTTACGGCCATCAGACGCCGCACGGCTCGTTCGTCTTTGGCGGACACACCGGCATGGAGCCGTACTTCGGTGCCTATGCCTCGGAGGAGCAAAGCCCTTCACAGGCGATTTCCGCTCCGACAGCTGCCCGCGCGATTCTGGAGTTCTTCCCGCGCTTGAGAAATACCAAGCTCGTGCGAACCTGGGGCGGCATGATGGATGAATGTGCGGACAAGGTTCCGGTCATTGATACCTGTGATGAGGTAGAGGGACTGGCGATTGCCTGCGGCTTTACCGGTCATGGCTTCGGCATCGGACCGATTACCGGTCTGCTGCTGTCCGAACTGCTGCTGGATGGCAAGACGTCTACTCTGCCGATTGATGCGTTCCGATACGACCGATTCGGCGCACACAAGTGAAAAAAATAGATAAACATACCCAACACCCCATCGGATATAGATGGGGTGTTGTTATATGCCACAAATCCATTGCTTCCCACTGTCAAACATGCTACGATAGAATCCAGAGAGATAGCTGGGAGAAAAACAGCATGAACATTTTATTTTACGGAGATTCCAACACGTGGGGCTTTCAGGGAGACAATCCGAAGGTCAGATTGGCGTATGACAAGCGTTTTACCGGCATCCTTGCCAAGCGCTTTCCGCAGCACCATATCATTGAAGAAGGTCTGCCGGGACGCACGATCTGCATCGACGATCCACTGGACAGGGGACGAAACGGCATGGAAACATTGCCCATGCTGCTGCAGACGCATGAACCGCTGGATCTGGTGGTCATCATGCTGGGCACGAATGACACAAAAATCATGTTTGGGCATACGCCGATGACGATGCGTCTGGCAATGGAACGCATGATTCGCTTGGTACAAAACACGGATGCGTGGTCGGATACCGGCGTTCGCCCAAAGATTCTGCTGGTTGCGCCGCCGCGCATGGGAGACATTGCAC
>CAVBHI010000369.1:0-2343 GCA_963595115.1 bacterium | reverse complement strand
ACCATGATGAAACCGAAGATGGAGAACCAGAAGCAGATGTGAAACCAGCCTCCCTCATAGCCTTTGTCTCTTGCAATTCCGGAAGCGAGGGATGAGGCGTAGATGTGCAGAATGAGAACGACAATGAGTGCGATGATATAAACTGTAGACATGGGTATTTCCTCCTTATTTGACACATAAATCCGCTACAATTTTACCCCCAAACATAATTTGTCAAGCATTTTATGGCATTCGCTCATACTAGTATAGAATCTTAATATTAACTGGACATTATCATCGACATGTGGTATACTATATACATCAACCAACGGAGGCGATATGTCGATGGGGCGCAGGGTAAATGCCATCACTTTGACGGCGGAGGATCGCAAATATCTCGAGGCGCAAGTGCGCATTCGAACCAATCAGGCTCAAATTGTGAACCGTTCGCGCATTCTTCTTTTGAGAGCAGACGGTCACTCCATTGAAGATATCGCGGACAAAGTTGGCATTAACCGGAAAAGCGTTATGCTTTGCCTGAAAAAGTACAACGATGGCGGCATTGAAAACGCCTTGTATGATGCGCCGGGGCGCGGGCGCAATCCGGAGATTTCGACGGATGACCGGGCGTGGATTGTGAATATCGCATGTCAAAAGCCGACTGAATTTGGATACTCTGCCGAAACTTGGACGTATAAAAACCTGACGGAGCATATTCACAAGACTGCCGAAAAGGACGGTCACGCGCGGCTTGCAAGCATCAACAAGAGCACTGTACATCGCATTTTGACCGAGGAGGACATCAAGCCTTTCCGAATCAAATACTATTGCGAGAACCGGGATCCGGAATTCGAACAGAAGATGCACAACGTTTTGCTGGTATACAAGCAGCTTGCAATTGAGGATTTTATGGTCAACGGAGAGAAGTCTTCCGAGAACGATGAACCCGTCGTTCATGTGCTTTCCTACGACGAAAAACCAGGCATTCAGGCCATTGCGAACACGTCCGAGGACTTGCGTCCCGACGCTCAGCACAGCGCAATCAGACGTGACTACGAATACCGCCGCATGGGCACGCTGTCGTTGCTCGCGGGCATCGATCTGCAAACCGGCGAAGCCATTCCGCTGGTCAGCGAGACGCACGGGAGCAGCGATTACATCCGTTTCCTGCAAATTTTAGACGCAAAATACCCGAAAGAGGATAAAATTCGCATTGTACTTGACAATTTGCAGGTGCACAAGTCCGCTGCGACGAGGGATTATCTCGCCAGCGTAGCGGGGCGTTTTGAGTTTGTCTTTACCCCGAAGCACGGTTCATGGCTGAACATGATTGAAAGTTTTTTCAGTAAGATGACCCGGCAGATGCTCCGCGGCATTCGTGTAAAGTCCAAGCAGGAACTGGCGGATCGCATCTATCGCTATTTCGAAGAGGTCAATCAAGAACCGGTGATCTTCCATTGGAAATATCGCCTTGATGATTTGGACGTTTCGGAGGAACTCAAGACCGAAACGCTGATCGAAAATTCGCCCAGTTAAATCGGAGATGAACTACTATGAGGCATTGGAAAAACAACGTGAAGCGGAAAATGCAGAGCTGGAGCGTGAAAAGAAGATGCAGAAAACTATGCTGGAAATAAAGAGAAAATTGTAACCGCTCAATATTCTGCCGTCTTGAATTGGTTTTGCATGGGGGGTGACCAGGGCAGCAGGTCGTCTATGTCGCATTCGGGATCGTTGGCTTGGCGCTGCGGCAGGGTGGTCAGGAGGTGGCGGAGGTAGGTTTCCGGGTTGAGGTGATTGGCTTTTGCCGTTTCGAGAACGGTGTAGAGGGTGGCCGTGGCTTCCGCGCCTTCCGGGGTGTCGCAGAACAGCCAGCCTTTGCGGCCGATCACCAGCGGGCGGATCGCGTTTTCGACCTGGTTGTTGCTGAGCTCCACTTCGCCGTGGTCGAGAAATGCGCAGAGGTATTCCTTCTGGTTGAGGGCGTAGGTGATCGCGTCCTTCAGTTTGCCGGACGGGCGGGTGAGCGTTTCGATCCATTTGTAGTAGGCTTCGACAATCGGCTGCGATTTCTCGCGGCGCTTGGCAAGGCGTTCTTCGTCGCTCAGGTCGGCAAATTTTCTTTCCATGGCAAATAAGCGGTTGCAGTAACGGTATCCCTGCGCCGCCGTCGATTTTTCGCCGATTTCGCCCTTCGGCATCGCCTCGCGCCATTTCCGCTGCATATGCGCCCAGCATCCGGCGCGGACGATTTTATTCAGTTTATTGTACCCGCTGTAGCCGTCCGAAACGACGATTTTCTCGTAATCGCCCAGTTTGCCATGGTGTTGCGCTTCAGCGGAAGGCCGTAACGCTTCCAGATCT
>CAVBHI010000368.1:0-2370 GCA_963595115.1 bacterium | reverse complement strand
GCAATATGCTTGCTGCGAGAAAGGTGTTTAACGACACGGAGGCGAAGACTCCACTCTGCGAGGAGGTCATGATCCCCGTTGAGAATATACGCGGTCATCTGCTGCTCATCGGCTGCGAGGACGACTGCCTCTGGCCGACCGCACGCTATATCCGCCGCATGGATGAGCGGTTAAAGGCTCGGGAGCATAACTGTACCTGCGATGCCGCAGTCTATGAGTACGGCACGCATTACGCCTTTCCCGAGTCAATGCTCAGGCAGATTATCCCTGTATTCCCCGATTTCCTCATCGGCAGAGCGTTTCTATCCGCAAGAGAGCACCCGATGGAGTGTCTCCAAACGCGGGAGGATATCGACCGCCGGATGAAAAACGTGATAAAAGAATGGATGGAGGCAAAATAACAATGAAATGGATCATCATCCCCGCATTCTGGTTTCTGTACTGGGGAATCTGCTTTCTCTGCACTGGAACGGATAAGAAAAATCTCGTCGGTCTGCGCTCATACCCTGTCGCGGTGCAGTCGATCGTGCGTGAAAGGCTCGACGACGCTCCGAAGGAGAAGTCCATACCCTCAATTTTGATAGGTAATCTTATTCTTTTCACCGTGGTATTTTCCGCGCTGGGACTGGGTTTTAAGAGCGTTCTCGCCTTTGATGGCTATCTCTCAGCCTTCTGGTATTTTCTCATCCTCGGCGAGGGACTTGGGCTGTTTGACCTTCTGGTCATCGATCTGCTATGGTGGCGCAATACAAAACGCATCCGCTTTTCATTTTTGCCGGATACGGAAATTTATCAAGATCCGTCAAAGCACATCGGCTCCTTCGTGCGGGGCATTCCACTGTTTGCCGCCATCGCCGCCCTGAGCGCGTGGGTCGTTACAATGCTCTAAGGAGAACTCAGACGATGGAAAGATATTTGACGGAAACGCCGATGCTAGATTTTTCGGCTCTGGCGATACAAGCTCTGATTGAGCGGCGCAGCTGGCGCTCGCTGGGAGAATTTGAACGCATCAGAGCGATCTATAACTATGTCCGTGATGAGATATTGTTCGGCTACAATACCGATGACAGTATTCCAGCCTCAAAGGTGCTTGCAGATGGCTACGGTCAGTGCAACACGAAGGGAACGCTGTTCATGGCGCTGCTGCGAGGTTGCGGCATTCCCTGCCGCATACACGGCTTTACCATCGACAAAAGACTGCAAAAGGGCGCAATGACTGGGCTTGTGTACGCCCTTGCACCGAAAAATGTGTTTCACAGCTGGGTGGAGGTTTATCTGGATGGCGTGTGGTATGAGCTGGAGGCTTTCATCCTTGACAAGCCGTATCTGGAAAAGATTCAGACTGCAAACCGGGAGTGCACAGGCACGTTCTGCGGCTACGGTGTGGCAGTGCGCGCTCTCCAACATCCCGTGATTGATTTTAACCGCAACAATACCTATATCCAGAGCGAGGGCATCAATCAAGACTTCGGCATCTACGACAGTCCCGATGAATTGCTGTGTGAGCACGGTCAGGAAATGTCACGGCTTAAGGCCATTATCTATCGGAATTTTGGGAGGCATCTGATGAACGCCAATGTAAGGAAGATTAGAAATTCATAGCAGTCGCGTCACAAATACGATCAAACCATATATTCGCAGCACAGTCACCTAAGAACGGCGGCTGTGCTTTTTCTTTTTCTGCGCGTTATTTCCGCGAGCCTTCAGAAGCGACACATTGCGGCAGGATAGTCGCCTGCCGTTCTCCGCCGTGTTTTGCATCACTGATAAAAATAGTGCGCAAAACATCGGGAGGATATAAAAATGTCTGAAATAAATAAAAATGGTACATCTGGCAAATACTATGTCTGTACTTGTGAGCATACGCTTTTGCGCACATACAGAGAAAAGCGCTGTTTTTCGGTAAAATATAAGCATACTAAAGGAAAGGCAGGTGCTGGCATGTGGAAAAAGAAATGAGCCTCAAGAACCGTGACAGACTCATTCAACTTGGAATAACTATTTCCACGCTTAGAAGATGTCGTGGCCTGTCCCAAGAGCAGCTGGCAGAACGTGCATCGGTCAGCCGATCTCTTATCAGCTCCATTGAAGCACCGGGATTAGCAAAATCTTTTTCTTTGGAAGTGTTTTATAACATCGCAGACGCGTTGGAAGTTGACCCGTCTATTTTACTGAATGCTCCGACGCAGCTTGAGAGCTTATTTAAACCGAATACCTGACAGCAATCAGGAATCGCTGATGAAGAGAATTTGCAGCGCAGACTACCAGTGGGAACATAGGTGGTTTGCGCTGTTTTTGTATTCTCATCTGTTGGCTATCACCGAAAGGAGTGAGGAATCGTGGCAGGTATTTTTAATCGATTCGGTAAGC
>CAVBHI010000367.1:0-2381 GCA_963595115.1 bacterium | reverse complement strand
TAAGGCTGGTATCTGGATTGGCATCTGCGGCGAGCTGGGCGCAGATACTTCGCTGACAGAGACCTTTATGGCACTCGGCGTGGACGAGCTGAGTGTTTCTCCGTCCGCCGTCCTGCCGCTGCGTTCGACCATCCGCTCGATTAACACCGCAGAGAACAGCGAGAAGATTCTCGAAGACCTGCTGAAGTAATACGGATCATATCTGTGAAAGACCTGCCGCGGCTGCGGCGGGTCTTTCGTTGATGACGGGAATACATGGAATATGCAATGTTAAATAAACAAGAGGAATTTGTGTGTCCCAAAAGGACGCTGTCAGAATGGATAGAAAAGCTGAAACAAACAGTTACGGTTGAAGAAATCACAGAAGAAGAGGTTGACCCGATTTATTTAAGAATGACGAGATACAATTTTTATCATTCTTGGGACGAAAAGCCGGATACCTTGCAAATCTTTCGAGTTTTGCAAGATGATAAGAGCAAAATATATTATGATTATGGTGCGGAAGTCGGTACAGATATTGTGGTTATTTTTGAGACGAAGCTGGGATTAGCTGAATCGAATTGTAATTTACTGCAAACACAGTTACTGATTTGGCGAGGCATAGATGCTTGCGACTGCTATAAAGGCAGTGAGGAATTGACAGCGTATTTGATGTATTTAGAACCATGGAATCATGAAGATTTGACGAAATAGGAGACCTGCCGCGGCTGCGGCAGGTCTTTTTTTATGGTATACTGGGTGGAGAAACACCGAAAGAAGGCGAAAACATGAACATAACGGTTTATTTGGGCGCGAATGAAGGAAACGATCCGGCGCTAAAGCAGGCGGTGCGGGAGCTGGGCACATGGATTGGCGAGAGCGGCCATGATTTGGTCTATGGCGGTTCCAAAGTTGGATTGATGGGAATCATTGCGGAGAGTGTGCTGCGTGCAGGCGGAGCCGTCACCGGCGTAGAGCCGCGCTTTTTTGTGGAAAAAGAACTGCAATACGATGCCGTGACCAATCTCATCGTCACGGAGACGATGGCAGAGCGCAAGACCAAGATGATTGAACTGGGTGATGCCTTTGTTGCGATGCCGGGCGGCACGGGAACGCTGGAGGAAATCACAGAGGTTATGTCGCTGCTGGCGCTGGATCGGCTGGATGTACCGTGCATTCTCTATAATCTGCACGGATATTATGACAGCTTGCAGCAGTTGTTAAACCGCATGATAGCGGCAGATTTGTCCAGCGAGTACCGGCAGAGAAAAATTTATTTTGTGAAAAATCTGGATGAGCTGCAGCAGGTACTAGATTCTTGCTTATCTTGCTGAAGCGGCGGGGGATACCATTGCGCCCAGTCGGTATTTGGGATATAATAAGCAGGTATACTAACAGAGAGCACGAATGATACAATTCGTGAGGAGGAAGCATATATGAAAGTAGCAGCAGCAGTAAAAGACGGTGTGATTGCACCGGCACTCAGTGAGAGCACGGAAGTCATCATCGTTACCGAAGAAAATGGTCAGCCGGTATCTAAGGAAGTCATTGCGTTGGACGGCGCAGGCATCACCAGTGTGTTGTTCAAGCTGTCCATGCAGAACATTGATGTTATGCTGGCGGGCGAAGTCGGCACGGCATTGCAGGAGACTCTGCGCATGATTGGTATGCAGGTGCTGCCGGGATGTCAGGGCGACGCCGTTGAGTGTATTGCCGGTCTGCTGGCAGGCGAACAGGTCGGTGATCCGTCCAAGATTGTCATTCCGGAAGAGGATGAGGACGATCCGATGCACTGTATGCATGACTGCGCGAAGTGCATGGCAGACTGCGGAGACCACCGTCCGGAGGGCAAACAGTAACATGGCTGTATGCGGACGATTTGCCCCGACGCCGAGTGGACGCATTCATCTGGGCAATATTTTGTGCGCGATGCTGTCTTGGCTGTCTGTCCGGTCAAAACAGGGAAAATATCTCCTGCGCATTGAAGATCTGGATGCCATGCGCTGCCCGCGTTCACTGGCAGATCAGATCGAAGAAGACTTGCAGTGGTTTGGCATCGACTGGGACGATGGCGGCAGCGCAGGCGGCGAGTCGTGGTATCAGAGCAGCCGAACGGCAATCTATGATAAATACTTCGATGTGCTCAAAGACAAGGGGTTATTGTACCCGTGCTTTTGCAGCCGCGCCGAGCTGCACACCGCGCAGGCACCGCACCGTTCGGATGGCACGTATATCTATGCGGGTACCTGTCGCAATCTGACACCGGAACAAATCGCGGAAAAATCCAAACGCCGTCCGCCTGCTTGGCGTGTGCGCGTGCCGGATCGCGTTATGTCGTTCACAGATGGCTGTCAGGGCGTGTACACGGAAAATCTGGCGCAGGACTGCGGCGATTTCATCAT
>CAVBHI010000366.1:0-2443 GCA_963595115.1 bacterium | reverse complement strand
TGACACGAGCTTCGATGGCACTGAAGTCTGCCACATAGAACTTGTATCCGGGCTTCGCAATGAAGGCGGTGCGGATTAGCTGCGACAAGGTATCCGGGATATCATCGTACAAAAGGCTAAGAGATTCATAGTCACCGAGGCGGACAAGGTTTCTGGCCGGAGCAAGATCATCCATGTGATTCTGTGGGAGATTTTGCAGCTGAATAAGGCGTCCTGCCCAGCGCCCGGTACGGTTGGCACCATAAAATTGGAACATACCACGGCTGCGGCCATTATTGCAGGCGGAGTTTTGCATAGCTTGATATTTTTTGACGGAGCTTTTGGCAAGCTGTTGACGGAGAGCAAGCACCTGCGCTAAATCCTCCGGAGCATCTTTAATGAGCTCTGCAACAGCCTTTTTTCCGAGAGTCTCTGTTTCAAGCCCTTGATCGGCAAGCCATCCTTTCATTTGAACGACGCTGTTTGGATTTTCAAGGTTTGTCATGTCCCGCATCTGAGCAGCAATGTCACTCTTGGATCGCTCATCAAAATCAATTGCGTTGTTCACCAGCTGCATATCAATCAAAATGCCACGGTCGTTGATTTCCTGATCCAGATGATATTCATCCCAGATGAAATCTGGAACCGGGAACTTGCGCAGCTTCTCTTTAATACCCATTTCCACTTCGACGTCTCGCTTGTTATAGGATTTAAAGACAGCCCATTTATCCGGAGCATGCACTGGAAAATTTCGAGTTCTACCTCCATTGGTCTTGGTGGGCTTACAAGGCACGCAGAAGTAGCGGATGAGATCTTTGCCTTCTTTCATTTTCTGATCTTTCAGGCCGAGGACAGCACCAACACCTTCCAGTGAGAGCGGGAGTCCCATATAGGCTGACCAAATCATGGTGCAGCGCCACGACTGTGGATCTAGATAATTGCCGACAGTGTCATCCGGGATGCTGTAGCTTTTAAATTTCTCTGGGTAATTGCGTCTCAGCCAGTAAGAGAGGCATACGCGCTCAAACACAGCATTGAATGCCCATTTAATAACAGTATCATCTACCAGAGCATCGATGATTTCATCAGGAAGAATATCGCCGCAGGCAAGGTCATATACGATAACCTCGCCGCCGTTGATGGAAACAGCAAAAAGCAGGATCTCGAAATTATCGGATTCTGCGTATTTGTATACTCCGCATTTTTTTATATCCCTGTCGCTGAAGGTTTCTAGGTCGATTGACATTTCTTTTATCTTTTCCATTGATTCACCTCATAAAAACAGACGGCAGCAGGAGTGCCACCGCCCTTAGATTATTGATTGTCAGTTTTATTCTTACGGAAGTTCGGACAGAGCCAGTGGAAGAATCTCTTTGCAAGTCCGAAGATCCATTTCCATACCGCGATTAGAGTACAGCCCCAGAAAAACATAGAGATTCCGAGAAGCGTGCCTCGGATAGAAGCGTCAATAAATGTGTTTATAAGTTCCATTGTCATAGATTGTCACCTTACCTTTCGAATAGTGGACGGCAGAGTCACCTGCCGCCCTGATTGTCATAGCTACGATTGTCGTTTAGTTCAGGAAATCCTCATCGTCATCGGTAGCAAAGTCTGCTTCTGCACTTGCCTTACCGCCGAGAGGCTCACCATCGCGAATCTTCTGCAGATTATTAAGACCGCAGGCGATGCCACGATTTCCGTTTGAATTGAAGGCATACAGGTTGATGCTGGCTCTGCCGTAGACACCAGAGTAAACCTCGGAGCGGTCGATAATCGGCTGACGGTCTGCATCTACGATGCCAGGAGCTGTGCCGGAGTTAGCATTGATGAAGTAGCTGTTCGCATAGGCTTCATCTCCAGGTCTTTCCTTATCGCCATCGCGAAGAGGAGTCTTGATGACATCCAGTGCCGGGCATACCTTTGAGGTGCCCTTGAGCTTGGATTCGCCTTCCTCATAAGCTGCCTGGATCGCGGCTTTAATCTTATTTACCGTAACGGTATCAGACTTCGGGATGATGAGAGAGACACTGTACTTCGGTGTGCCTCCGTTGATGGACTTCGGGTCCCATACATTTGCATAAGACCAGCGAGTGTTGACTCCAGTGATTACCTTTGTGGGATTCATGATTTTTGACATAGTGTTGTCCTCCTTAATTTTCGTTTTCTTTAAAATCATCAGCTGCTGTGTTCATCGGTGGACGCTTGTCCGATACCGGAACCAGTGCGGGTTTTCCGGGCGGCTTATACACAAGACCGCCGAGTAACTTATCAAATTGTTTTTTTCCAAGCAGGGAGCTCATGGCTGTGATGCCAAGGAGCTTCTTTTCATATGGATCGTATCCGGCTTCAAGCACCGCAGCAGCAACAGATGTTTCATCGGTATACTTGCGGTTGCTTTTGCCTTCTACTACTTTGAAGCCTTCATATTCTGTGCCGGACTGTGCCTGCACAAGAGCGTAGGCCT
>CAVBHI010000365.1:0-2455 GCA_963595115.1 bacterium | reverse complement strand
GGATATGTATTGATGAGTTACGGTGGTTTGGTGGTAAATCGGTGGTATGGGTGGTGGTATGTCTCGCTTAGGCATTCTCAGCGGCTTCTGTCATCTTTTCTGCCAGAAAATCACTGAATCGGCTTATCTCTCGCGCTTTGAAATCCTTGGTGGCATCCGTATAAATGTTCATCGTCGTGCTGATGTCAGCGTGACCAAGAAAATCCTGAATGACCTTCATGTTGATGCCTGCTTCACAAAGCCGTGTCGCACAGGTATGTCTGAGGGAGTGGCAGGAGAACTTCGGAAGCAGTACCATCTCGCTTTGCTTCTTTTTTCCTTTTCCTGCTTGCTCCAGAATCTCCTGATTGCAGTCTCGCATGATGCGCCGCAGTGCCTTATTCAGTGTTCCCTGATTCTGCACATTGCCGAATCGGTTAACAAAGATGAAGCCGGTATAGCCATCGACATGCACCTTGCAGCTGATTCCCTCGCTGTCCTGGCGCTGACGCTCTTCGAGAAGCGCCTGCTTTACAGCCGGAGTCATCGGAACCATTCTGCGTCCGGAAGCGGTTTTCGGAGAATTGATTCCGAAGTAACAACCGCCTTTCTCATGATTGTAATAAACCAAAGTGTGGTTAATGTCAATCAGTCCGTTTTCGATATCGACATCCTCCCAACGTAATCCGGTTGCCTCTCCTACGCGAAGCCCTGCCTCCATCATTACCGTGAAGATCGGCTTCCAATGATGATACTGCGGTGTCTGCTCCAGATAGGAAGAAAACAGCTTCTGCTCCGGTACCGTCAGCGCCATGCGCCGCTCTCCATCGAAGTTATGCGACTGCTTCAGCTCTTTTAATGCGTTATCCGAAGGATTGGAGCGAAGGTAACTATCTTCAACCGCAATATCCAGAACCTGATGCAGAACCGTGTGTACATTGTCGATGCTTGATACCTTGAGCAATTTTTCATCTGCCAAGATGTTGTAGAACAGCCTGACATCAGAACGCTTCAGAGTGCCGACCTTCTTCTTGCCGAAATCAGGGAATACAAACTGTTCATACATATACTTGTAATTCTGGAAGGTGTTGTCCTTCAGTCCCTTCTTCAATCGGCACCACAGCGCATAAATGTCATTTACAGTGACATTGCCCGCATCCGTGCGAATTCCCTCACTCTTATCTCTATGAATCGTTTCTTCCTTCTCACGAAGCTCCTCCAGTGTAGCTGCATAGATATAATGACGCTTGCCGCCCTCTGTACGCCAGCGAAATTCGTAGCTTCCGTTTGCTCTCTGATATTCGCCTTCTTTCAAAACTCGCTTCTTGTTATCTTTTCTCTTCTCTGCCATGGTTAAAACCTCCTTGCTGTATGGCAGGAATCATTCCACGACACTATTAAATCAGCTTTTCTCGTGTCTCGCAATGATGTCGAAACGTGACATCAAATGGAAAATTCCTTCTCCAGGTACTCATCCAGTTTTTTGCGTTTCAGCAGACGCTTACCGCCGTTCCATAATACAAATCCGCAATTTTTCTTATCGGAAATCTCTCTGAGCTTGGTGGTTCCTATTCCTGAATAAGCTGCTGCTTCCTCAAGTGTCAAATTGCTCTTCTCCCAAATTGGAATCTCATATTTCATACGTCTTCACCTTGTCCTTTCTGTAATATGTTGAGCCAAGACTGATATCAACACAGCGGTCAATTCGCTGCATCTGATGCCTGGTCGTTTTTCCCATGTATCGGATGATCCTGCTCTTATCCAGCGTCTTCAGCTGTTCCAGAATCACCATGGATGGTCTGGACAGCCCGCGTACATTCTTCAGCAGATAGTGCGTAGGCTGTGCAGGCTTCTTTTCTATATTGGATGTCATCGGCGCTATGATCAGCGTCGGACCAAAATGGTTCCCTATATCGTTTTGGAGAACCAGCACCGGACGGATGCCGCCGATTTCGGCTCCGACCACCGGATTAAGGTCAGCTAAATATACATCGCCGCGCCGATATTCCCAAGTTTGTCGCATCGGCATCACCTCCATCGTTACAATCATTTCAACAAAATATATACGCCTCCCATTCGTTCTCAACACCCGGAGGCAGGGAAATCATCAGGCGTCAGCTTGCTATGCTGCCTCATAGGAATCGAACCTCTCCACCTTCCTTATGGCAGAGCCGCGAATTACGGAAGTATCATTGTCCCATGCACGCTGTCATCGCCGTATCCGTGGCAATCGGATATTTCAGTATGATTCAAAATCGCTCGCTGCCTTGCTTTTTGTGATCACCCAATCGGGCAGGCAGATCATGGCGCATCATCATGCGGCTTGTCGTGCAGGAATGTACCTGATGAAATGTATATTCAGTTGTCAATGTGCGTTTTATAATTTGCCGACTTTACGGCAATAAAGGGTTTCTTCTACATCCCTTCACTTATCAAAGGAGGATTTCCGTTCAAATCGCGTCCCTCCCATCAGAAA
>CAVBHI010000364.1:0-2469 GCA_963595115.1 bacterium | reverse complement strand
CAGAATGATGTGGGGAACCATTTCGGCCCGACACTGATCGTAGCGCCGATGACATCCAATATAGAAAAGAAGCCTGCACAGCCTACGCACTTTCTGTTAAAGAGAGTGCGCGGGCTGTCCAAGCCATCCATGGTGATTCTGGAACAGCTGAAAACGCTGGATAAGAGCAGAATCATCCGATACATGGGAAGAGTTGACCGCCGGATTCTTGAGAGTCCGGCGTTTTGTAAATGCCTTGCCGTGAGCATGGCAATCAATGATAAATCAGCGAAGCGTCCGCACAGGGCGCGGAAAGGAGCTGCAAATGACACTGGAAGAAATGAGAAGCGTTGATGTGCGTACCGTAAATCCGAGTACACTGCATGACCGCAGAGATGTCCGTATTGACAGCCGCCAGCCCAGGCAAAAGCGCATCGCCTCTTATCTGAGACAGATCGGCAATCCCTACTGCTATGTGGACGGCGGTGTTGTCGTAAAGATCGGTTTTACCGAGACCAAGGAAACGATTGATGACCGCCTGGAGGGATATGCCCGCAGTCAGATGATGAAGGGCTGAAGCACAAATCGACATCCTCGACTTAGGCGGACGGATTTCCTACACTGGGAGCATGGAGGTGATAACAATGCCAGAAAGAATCTGGAATACGGCGGAGTATACCCGTCTCTCCCGTGATGACGGGGACAAGGCCGAGAGTAATTCCATCACAAGCCAGAAGGAAATCATCCGCGACTATGTGCGCAGGCATTCGGAGTTTTTGATCGTCAAGGAGTATGCCGACGACGGTTATTCCGGTGTGAATTTTGAAAGACCTGGCTTCAAGCAGCTGATGGAGGATATCAGGGCAAAGAAGATCGACTGCGTGATCTGTAAAGACCTTAGCCGCTTTGCCCGTAACTACATTGACGCAGGCCGGTATCTGGAGAAAATCTTCCCGTTCATGGGTGTGCGGTTCATCGCAATCAACGATAACTACGATTCCAACGGAGAGAAGGCACAGTCGGACGCTCTGATCGTGCCGTTCAAGAACCTGATTAACGACGCCTACTGCCGGGATATATCCGTCAAGATACGCTCCCAGCTGGATATCAAGCGCAAGATGGGCGATTTCATCGGAGCCTTTGCTCCCTATGGATACCGTAAGGACAAGGAAAATAAGAACAAGCTGGTGGTCGATGAAAAAGCCGCCCGCACGGTGGAGATGATTTTCAGCCTTAGGATTCAGGGACTGTGCAATT
Organism: bacterium; assembly: GCA_963595115.1. Taxonomy (GTDB): domain Bacteria; phylum Bacillota; class Clostridia; order Oscillospirales; family Butyricicoccaceae; genus Butyricicoccus_A. Next base: position 1,233 of record CAVBHI010000364.1, on the reverse strand, counting down.
CGGCCATTGCCGACAGGCTCAACGATCTGGGCGTTTTAAGCCCGATGGAGTACAAGCGGGCGCAGGGCACAAATTACGGCTGCGGCTTTCGCAGCAATGAGCAGGCACTGTGGAGTCCCATGCTGATTAAGCGCATCCTTTCCAATGAAATCTATATCGGGACGCTGATGCAGCACAAGAGCGGTACGCCAAATCACAAGGTCAAAAAGCGCGTGGCATATGACCGTGATGAGTGGATTGTCATTGAGAACAACCATGAGCCGATTATCCGCAGATCGGATTTTGACACGGTGCAGAACCTGATGCAGCGGGATGTGCGGACAGCGCCAAAGGAAGAAAAGGTGCATCTGTTCTCCGGCTTTGTTTTCTGCGGCGATTGCAGGCATACCATGGTGCGAAAGACAGTCCCTCGCGGAGAGCGGAAATACCATTATCTCGTCTGCTCGGCAAACAAGGCAAAGCAGGGTTGCAGTCCCCATACATTCAGCGAGGACAAGCTGAAGCAAATCGTTTTTCACATCATCAACGACCACATCGAACTGATTGCCCAGATAGAAAAGGTGCTGGATTATATCGCCGCTCTGCCGGAGCAGGACAGACGCATTATCAATTACGACGCACAGGTTGCGGCGCTGGAGAATGAAATCACCCGCTATCAGGATTTGAAGGTCAATCTTTATTCCGATATGGCAGATGGCGTCATCAGCCGTGAGGAATACCGTGAGTTTCACGCGGGCTATGACCGCAGAATCGCTGACAGGCAAAAGCAGCTTGGCAGGCTGAAGGAAGAACGCACGCAGGTCATGGAGAACAGCTCCGGCAATATCGAGTGGATCAGACAGTTTAAGCAGTATCAGCATCTGACAGAGCTGGATAGAGAGTGCATTGTCCACCTGATTGAGAAAATCCTGATTTATGACGGCAAGCGCATTGAGGTCTGCTTCCGTTACCGGGATGAGCTGGAATCGGCACTTCAATATATAGAGCGATTTGGAGACATCCTTCCCGATGAGGAGGGTAAAGAAATCTTAGAGAGGAGGCAAGCCTGATGGCACGAAAGAAACGACAGTATTTACAGCCGGAGCAGACACAGGAGCAGGTGCTCCCGTCTATGCCGGTTTGGGAGACCGCCATTTACGCGCGTCTCTCGATTGAAAACAGTAAAAAGAATGACGATGGAGATTCCATCGAGGGGCAGATTGAGATCTGCCGCGATTATGTATCGGAGCATCC
>CAVBHI010000363.1:0-2540 GCA_963595115.1 bacterium | reverse complement strand
TTCTAACGGCGGCGCACACTACAAATTCTATACGTTCTTCCTCACCGGTTTTGCAAACTTCATTGATTCTCTGGCCGCCATTAAAAAGTTTGTTTTTGAAGATAAATTGGTATCCATGGAAGCGCTTGTACAGGCGATTCGCACAGATTTCAAGGATCAGGAGCCGCTGCGCCAGATGCTTGTTAACCGTGCTCCCAAGTTCGGCAATGACGATTCCTATGTGGATTCCATCGCTTCCGCGTTCCTGAAGGACTTTGACAAAATGGTCAAGCAACGCGCACAGCAGGACGATGTAAAGGAATCCGGCTTTACACTTTCTGTTGGTCTGGGCACATTTGAACATTACGCAAAATTCGGTCGTGAATGTGGTGCATCTGCCGATGGACGCCATTATCAGGAAACCGTCAGCAGCAATTACTCTCCCGCTATTGGCTTGGATAAGAACGGTCCGACTGCAGCTATCAAATCTGTGACCTGCGCAGATATTATTCCGTATTATACCGGCGGTCCTCTTGATATCCAGATCAATTCCAACGAAGTAACCGGCGAAAGCGGTATCGCTCGTCTGAGTTCTCTGATTGAATCCTTTATGAAGCTGGGCGGCAGTATGATGACGATTACCGGTGTCAGTGCAGAGCTTCTGGAAGATGCACAAAAGCATCCTGAGAAGCACCAAGGTCTCCGAGTACGCATGGGTGGTCTCTCTGCTTACTTTATCGCTATGCCCAAGGCTCAGCAGGATATTATCATCCGCAGAACCAAGCACAGCGTATAACCTTTTAGCACTTAGCCAATATTGTAGAAGTTGCTTCCATAGCTTGAGCATTTTTATCGAATGCAATTTTGTCGCTGTTTATGATATTCCGCCTGTTATCTCCGTATTGCAGGCGGAAACAATCCTCAGTCGATAAATCGCTGCATTCAAATGATACGCAACGGTTATGTACGCAACTTCTTTCATTATACGAGGAGGTTGCTTTATGAAAGCATATTCTTTCAATAACGTGCTGCCACAAATTGAATCAGGCCATCTTGCTGTAATCACGGACATTCAGCGTTTTTCCGTCCATGATGGTCCCGGCATCCGTACAATCGTATTCTTTAAGGGCTGTCCATTACGATGTCAGTGGTGTCAAAATCCTGAAACGTGGAACCGCAGGCCTGAGTTGATGTACTACCCTGATTTATGCCTGCACTGTGGAAACTGTGTATCGTCTTGTATTTCCAGTGCGTTATCACTTTCGGACGCCGGAATCTCGATCGACAGAAGCGCTTGTCTTCACTGCGGCACCTGTACATCTTCCTGCTATTCCGATGCGCTCAAGCTCGCAGGACAGTTGATGAGTGTGAACGAAATCCTTGATACAGTACTGCGTGATCTCGTATTCTATCAAGTCAGCGGCGGCGGTCTGACGCTTAGCGGAGGGGAATGTACTACTTATCCCCTCTTCATAAAAACTCTGTTGCGGGAAGCAAAAAGACGAAATATTCATACCGCGATTGAAACCTGTGGTTTTGGCGATCCGTCCTATTTTATGCCCATTCTTCCATATTTGGACTTGATTTTATTCGATATTAAAGTTCCAATCCCACAGCGCGATGTGCAATTTACCGGTCAGTCATGCGAATCCATCATAGCCAATCTCCGACGCATCTGTGACCTCGGGAAAAAGGTAATTCTCCGTTATCCAATGATTCCAGATGTTAATGATGATAAACAAACACTTCATACGATTGCACATATAGCAGTCAAAAACCATATTTCTGAACTACATATTCTTCCGTTCCATCAGCTGGGGTCTGGAAAGTGGTATGCACTTTCTCGTGATTACTCGTATGAATGCAAACAATCCCCTTCCGAAGAGCAAATCGAATATGCGAAATCTATATTCGAAGCCAGTGGACTAAGCGTTAATGTCGGTGGTTCCGGTGCGTAATGTATCTTCTTCTCCACACTTAGGATAATACCGTCCTTGTTCAGTACCGTGCATTTAAGCTGACTGAACGTATAGTCCGCGCACTTTACCGGCGGCATAGAACCGCCGCTGACGTAGTAAGACAGCTCTTTTTCTGTCGCAGTTGAATACAGCGTAAAAAAGGTAATCAGAAAATCCGTAATATCCTCACTCTCAGCCGCAGAACCCGACGGAACGGTTTCTGCGGCTTTTGGCGTATACGCAGATTTTGCAGGCTTTTCGCTGTTTGAACTCTGCACCAAAGGTTTCTTCGTCCAATCCTTTCGTCACTGTTCGCCGTGCTTTCTGCTTATCCGGTACAGTTGAACGTTCTGCTGGACGGTCCGTCTTGTAGTCTGCACCCGTAGTCTGCGGCTTGTCTTTGACCGTCGGGCGATCTTCCCGCTGTTTGGGTGTCGGTTCAATCCGTTCCGGTCGAGGCCGGTTTTACGGTGCAGCTGGCTTTTCCGGTTCAGCTTTCTGCTGTTTGGGGACAGTCGGGCGCTTCTCGACGTTTCTGCATGGTTTCCCATACACTTTCCCGCGCAGATTCAATATTGCTGTGAACTGCGTATTCCGCATTGG
>CAVBHI010000362.1:0-2756 GCA_963595115.1 bacterium | reverse complement strand
TTATTTAGCCTTAGCTGCAGCTTCCTTGCGGCGAGCCTTAACAGCCATGGACTCACGGGTGACATCGAGCAGAACGGCGCCGATAATAACGAGACCGAGTACCATGTTCTGTACTGCGGAGTCGATAGACAGCAGGGTGAAGCCGTTGCGCAGGGTTGCAATAATCAGTGCACCGATCATGGTGCCGATCATAGTACCCTTGCCGCCCATGAAGGATGCGCCGCCGATAACGCAAGCTGCGATTGCATCGGTATCATACGGCTGAATCGCGTTGGCACCATTGCAGATGCCGGAACGGCCGATAGATACAATGCCTGCCAGAGCTGCCATGAAGCCGGACAGCGCATAGCAGAATGTCAGAACGTTCGGTGCATTGATACCGGACAGGCGAGTCGCTTCCATGTTGCCGCCTGCGCAGTAGATGGAGCGGCCCAAAGATGTGCGTGTCAACAGGACATGCATGAGGACGTAAATAACAACGACTACAATAAAGCTGATCGGGAAACCGCCAATAGTAGCGGAACCGAGAGCCATCACACCATCCGGGAAGCCGGATACCATCTGAGAAGATACAACCAGAAGCGATGCGCCCCACAGGAAGTTCTTCATACCGAGGGTTGATACGAACGGATGCGGCAGGTGCAGACGGGTCAGCAGCAAGCCGTTAATCAGACCGATCAATGTGCCGGCTACGATAGCGACAACAATCAGCACGAACGAATTTGTCATACCGCCCTTGACGAGCATACCACAGATACAAGCACAGAATGTCGCATTCGCGCCAACGGACAGGTCGATACCTGCGGTAATCAAGCACAGCAGCATACCAGTGGACAGCAGCGCTGTAAACGTCGTCTGCTTCAAAACAGACATCAAGTTATTATACGTCAAAAACTTATCACTGACAATGGTCAGAACCACGCACAAGATAATCAGTGCTGCCAGTGTACCAAGGAACGAATTGCCATTGGATTTTTTCTTAGTCTTAGTCATCTAAAGTACCTCCCCATGCTGCTTTCATGAGACTTTCCTGATTGAAATGCTTGCTGTCACGGTCTACCGTCGCCATGATTCTGCCGCCGCGCATAACAATCACGCGATCCGACATACCCAAGATTTCCGGCATCTCCGATGAAATCATGATAACGCATTTGCCTTCCTTGACCAGACGGTTCATAACGTTATAGACTTCGATCTTTGCACCGACGTCAATACCTCGTGTCGGCTCATCAAAGATAAAGATGTCTGCATCGGTATTGACCCATTTGCCAATAACCACCTTCTGCTGGTTACCACCGGACAGCTGTCCGACAATTTCGTTGGCAGATGGTGTCTTGATGCGCAAATCTCGAATGTTGGCTTCCGTCGCCTCATTGATTTTCTTTTCACTGAGGAACAGACCGCTTGTAAAGCCCTTCAAATTGGCGAGAATTACATTGTTTTTGATGCTCTCCTGCAAAACCAATCCCTGACCCTTTCGGTCTTCGGTCAGGAACGCAATGCCATTCTGGATTGCCTGTCGTGGGGTCTTTATTTTCACTTCTTTGCCGTGGATATAAATCTTGCCGCTGTCCAGCGGATCCGCGCCAAAGATCGCACGCATGGTTTCGGTACGTCCCGCGCCGACCAGTCCGGCGAAGCCGAGCACCTGACCGTTATATGCCTCAAAGCTCACGTCATCGAGGACACCGCCCTCCATCAGATGCTCTGCCTTGAGTGCCACTTCACCCTTGGTACCGAATTCCTTCGGGAACAGATTGTCCAAGGTTCTGCCTACCATGGCGGCAATCAGTGAATCATTGGTCCAATCCTTGATGTCGCGGGTATCGATGTACTGACCGTCTCGAATAACTTCGACGCGGTCGCACAGCTCAAACAACTCTTCCAGCTTATGTGATACAAAGACGATACCGATTCCACGGTCTCGCAACTCGCGACAAGTTTTCATGAGCTGAGAAACTTCCTTCTCACCCAGAGAGGATGTCGGCTCGTCCATAATAATCATTTTTGCGTCAATCAAAACTGCCTTCGCAATTTCGATCATCTGCTGCACGCCCATACCAAAGGTGCCTGCCGGCTTTTCCGGGTCAATATCCTGTCCCAAAGATGCCATGACTTCCTTTGCCTTTTTGTGCATGGTCTTGTAATCAAGCAGACCGCCCGGTCCCTTGATCCACTTGTTGATAAAAATATTATCTGTGATGCTGAGCAGCTTTTCTATGTTCAGCTCCTGATACACGCAAGCAATGCCTGCCGCTGCGGATTCATTTGGATCTTTAAACGTCTTTTTCTCGCCGTTGACGTAGATTTCTCCTTCATCCGGCTGGTGCACTCCCGTCAACACCTTAATCAGTGTCGATTTTCCTGCACCATTTTCTCCGATCAATCCGAGAATTTCACCCGGCTTGACCGCCAGCTGCATGTTATCAAGAGCTACTACACCTGGGAATATCTTCGTCGTATTTTTTAATTCTACTACATATTCACTCATTGATTTTCACCCTTTTCTCTGACAAAAAATGGAACAGGCAGCGAATGCCGCCTGTTCCACTTTCCCTATCGGTTACATGACGGACAAACGCGAAATACTTACTTGATCTTTGCCAGATACTCGTTCATCTTATCAATGCGAGCCTGTGCATTATCGCTGTTGATGATCTCTGTGCCGGTATCTACATTGTCTACCGACTCGCCCTTTGCAGCCTTCACTGCGGTCTCACAAGCCTTGTAGCCCATGTCATACGGCTGCTTAGCAC
>CAVBHI010000361.1:0-3296 GCA_963595115.1 bacterium | reverse complement strand
ATCGGGGCAAGCGATGTGACCAGGTAGATTTCAATCATTCGACTGAAACAGATCAATGTAATGATGATGGATAAAATGTGCATCGTTACTCCGACGAGCATGGACTGGAACCAGATACCGATGAGAGCCGAAAGCTCCATTTCCATCAGTCTGTCCTCAAGCCCGGAAAGGGTGGATGACATATCAATGCTGGTATTGCCGACGACCACGCCGGAAGCATTGTTTACGACCTGCTGTGCCACATCGAATACCGCCATGACGATGTTCCATGTGTTGGCTACGATGAGGATGGCACAGGCGGTCTTGAACACCCACATGAGGAACGACCAGGTGTCGATTTCGTGCATGTTGTTCTTATCCATGATGATGCGGATAAATTCCATGGTCATGACAAGCGCCAGTATGACGCCCGCAATCGGCAGCACCACGTTGTTGGACAGGTTCTGAATCATGCTGAAAATGCCGCTGTTCCAGCCCTGCGGGGTCTGACCGACCTGTGTGGCTATGTCTCCGACCTTAGAATTTACAGAATCCACCATTCCGGTGAAGTTTGATGCGATCGCTCCGGCTAAAAGCTCTTTCAGCCATTCGGTTAGTTTTTCCCATAGCAAATCCAATCGGCCTCGACCTCCTTTCCGGCTCCCTCCACCCGAAGGAAGAGGGAGCCTTGGATTTTACTCAAGTGTCCTGCTTTTCGCGTCGATTAGCCGAAGAGACCGGTGAGCAGAGGTACGAGGGTAACGCCGATGAGGGCGACACCGCCGCCGGCCATAAGCTGCTTCATGCCCTGGCTCTTCGCGCCGGGGTTATCGTTGCCATAACCTTCCATGAGGTTGATAACACCCCAGATGCCGAGACCAGCGCCAAGCGCGATAACGAGGGTCTGAAGAACGCCTACTGCACTGTTGAAGAATGCCATATTGAATGTTGCCGGAATCCAATGGGAATTAAGTGATGTGTTGTTTCCTCCGGATTGCAAAAGCCGGAACGGACTGATTCAGTACTCGCAGTGCGGTCTGAACCTCCCGATTCCGGCGTCTCCTTTCATTTTTGATTGAATTTTGAATAGTGTGTCTGTTCCGACCTTGCAATGAGAGTCGGTGTCTTTTATCGTTCATCTGAAAATCCTCCTTGCGTTTATTCCACTTCCGGTTCTTCGCCGTCAGCGTCCATAACGGATGCATCTATTTCATATGTGTCATAGACTTCATCCGGTTTTGGCTTTAACCTGTGGGACAGGAAACGCTCGATATCGAACTCGTTTCGCTTGTCCGCATCCGACAGGTATTTGTAATTGGGGTGCTTAGTAATGTCGTACTTATCCGACAGAAACGGTCTTACGCCACGCAGCTGCAAAATGCATTTGCCGCCGTCCAGCACTGCAAGCTCATCCACGGTTGCAAGGTCTTTCCCGAGCTTCTGATAATTCAGGCTGTGGCTGACCTCGCGTCCGCGGCTCTCGCCGGTGTTGAATGTGTCAATTGTCTCTTTTCCAAGCGTCTGATTCAGCTCCTTCAGCGTGGTCGGCTCCTTGCCGCCGAGGAACAGTGAAGCATCGCAGTTGCCGATGATGGTATCGGCGCTGTCCTTGTACAGGGCTTTCAGCTGGCTCTGTGCCTGCAACACGAGGCAGGCGGAAATCTCACGGCTTCGGATTGTCGCCATGAGCTTCTCCAGATTTGGAATCTGTCCGATATTCGCGCACTCATCAATGAGGCATCGCACATGGATGGGAAGCCTGCCGCCAAACTCGTCGTCCGCCTTCTCACAGAGCAGGTTAAAAAGCTGGCTGTATACCATGGAAATCAGAAAATTGAAGGTGCTGTCTGTATCGCTCATGATGAGAAACAGCGCGGTTTTCTGCGTATCTCCCTTCTTGGTGCCGCCCAGCGTATCCAGTTCCAGCTCGTCATACATGGTGATCTCCCGAAGCTCCTGAATATCAAAGGGAGCAAGGCGTGCACCGGCTGAAATATTGATACTTTTTGCTGTTTTGCCGGCCGCTAATTTGTATTTACGCCATTGGCGCACGGCAAAGTGATTCGGGTCGCGCTCGCCAAGCTCACGGAAGGCGATATCCACATTGTTTTCAAAGGTTTCATCGTCCTCGCGAACCTCCATGGCATTGACGAATTCCACCAGTGTGGCGAAGTTCTGCTCCTCCTTTGGCGCTTCATAGTAGATGTATCCGATCAGTGCCGTATAAAGCAGCGTCTCCGCTTTGAGCCAGAAATCATCGCCGCCTTTTCCTTCGCCCTTGGTGTTGGTAATGAGCGTATTCACGAGCTTCAGGATGTCCTTTTCACTATGAATGTAGGCGAAGGGATCATAATGCATTGACTTCTTAAAATTGATAGTGTTCAGCACCTTGATCTTGTATCCGGCACGCTTCAGAAGGGTTCCGCATTCGACCAGAAGACTTCCTTTCGGGTCAGTGACCACATAGGAACTATGGAGTTGCATGAGGTTCGGTTTAATGAAAAACCGAGTCTTGCCGGAGCCGGAACCACCAATTACCAGCACGTTTTTATTTCGCGCTGTCTTCGGGTCTTTCGGGCGGCTGCTCATCGTGAGCCGCTCCGTCTGCGTGAGCAGGATGTTGTTCTGAAAGTTCGGGTCGATGTACGGTGCGATGTCGTCTGCCGTGCCCCAGCGGGCGGAGCCATATTCCATGTTTTTGCGAAATTTCTTGGCGTTCTTGCCTTTCACATAAACCGCGATCCACACAATGACCGCACCGGCAAGACCGATGAGCAGGTCAATGGGATTGAAGCTCGGCAGCGCATTGGAAAACGCAGTGCTGAACCCGTCTCCCAGATGAAGTAGCTTCTGGCTGGCATCCGTTCCCGGAGCAAGCCGTATTGCCTGTGCCACCTTTCCGAACAGATACACAAACAGCAAATAGGGAGCCGTGAGAATCAGCCGTTTTTTCAGCTTCTTATCCATCCTCATAGCTCCAACCCCTTGTCTTTGTTGCGTACCTTGTCCTTCTTTGCGGCCTTCTCCAGCGGATTGATGCTGCGCAGCCTCTGAATAACCGAAGGACGCGCCTTCTTTTTGGCAGTTACTGCGGAATATTCACGAAACGCAGCGTTCAGCGCGTCACCGTCTCTCGCCTTGAAAAAGACCAGGTATTTCGGAATTGACTCAGTGGTATCCCGTTTTACGGCATAATCAATGCCGTACTTTCGAGCCACACGGTCAAAGTCCTTGATGTTCTTATCGCTGATCTCGATGTTCTGAACACCCTGATTCTGACCGACCAGTTCCTTCACGGACTGCTTGCCCTTGGGCGT
>CAVBHI010000360.1:0-3486 GCA_963595115.1 bacterium | reverse complement strand
CAGCATTGGGATGACGAACCTTTCGAGCTGATCGTCTCGAATCCTCCCTATAGCATTCGATGGGCGGGAGACGATAATCCGCTTCTCATCAATGACCCGCGTTTCTCTCCGGCAGGCGTGCTTGCACCGAAATCCAAAGCAGACCTTGCTTTTATCATGCACTCTCTGGCATGGCTTGCAACAGGCGGCACGGCGGCGATTGTCTGCTTCCCTGGCATTATGTATCGCGGCGGCGCAGAGCAGAAAATCCGAAAGTATCTCATTGACAATAACTTCATCGATTGCATCATTCAACTTCCCAGCAACCTTTTCTTCGGCACATCCATTGCCACCTGCATCATGGTGCTGAAGAAGGGCAAAGCCGACAACAAGACGCTGTTCATCGATGCGTCCGGCGAGTGCATCAAGGTTACGAACAACAATAAGCTGACGCAGGAAAACATTGAAAACATCGTTGCCACATTTGCCAAACGCGAGGAAAAACAGCATTTTTCTCATCTGGCAAGCTATGAGGAAATCGAGGGTAATGATTATAACCTCTCCGTTTCCACCTATGTGGAAGCCGAGGACACCAGAGAGAAAATCGACATTGTGAAGCTGAATGCTGAAATTGAGGAAATCGTAGCCCGTGAGCAGGTGCTCCGCGATGAAATTGCAAAGATTATCGCAGAAATCGAGGTGGGCGTATGAAAAAAGAAAAGCAGGAAGTCAGCATCATTCGCTCCTCTGCAGCAGAATATCTCACATTCATCACTGCTACCGGCGAAAGCGATGTAAATGCCGTGTACTTCGATGAAAATGTGTGGCTGACACAAAAAATGATGGGACTTCTATATAATGTGGAGACCCACACAATCAACTACCACTTAAAAAAGATTTTTGCCGATGGTGAGATCGATGAAGGGGCAGTTGTTCGAAAATTTCGAATAACTGCCGCAGACGGCAAAAGCTATAATACCAATCACTATAATCTGAGCGCCATCATTGCTGTGGGCAACAAGGTGGATTCTCCCCGTGCTGTGCAGTTCCGGAAATGGGCGAATCATATCATCGAGGAGTTTACCGTGAAGGGTTTCGCAATGGATGACGAACGTCTGAAAAACGGCGGAACCGTCCTGACAAAAGACTATTTCAAAGAGCAGTTAGAGCGCATTCGCGAGATTCGTCTTTCAGAGCGGCGCTTTTATCAGAAAATCACAGATATCTATGCCACCAGTATTGATTATGATGCCAAGTCGCAAACGACAAGGCTGTTTTTCGCACGGGTGCAGAATCAGCTTCATTGGGCGATTCATGGCGAAACGGCGGCAGAGACTATCTATCGTCGTGCGGACAGCACAAAGGAGCATATGGGGCTGACCACATGGAAGGATGCGCCCGATGGTAAAATTCAAAAATTCGATGTTGTGGTTGCAAAAAACTATCTGACCAAGGAAGAACTTTCCGCGATGGCGAGAATCGTCAACGCTTATCTGGACTTGGCAGAGCTGAGAGCCGAGGAAGAAGTGCCCATGACCATGGAGGACTGGGCAGAACAGTTTGAGGGCGTTCTTCGGCTGAGCCGGAAGGAGATTCTGACCAACGCAGGAACGATTTCTGCAAAGATTGCCGAGCAGCACGCACTGAGCGAGTTTGAGAAATACCGTGTCCGTCAAGATCGACTGTATCAAAGTGATTTTGACAGAGTGCTGCTTGGAGAAGCAGAAACAGCGGGTATAACGGACGGTGAATCGCTCACGGAAGTTAGTGATTCAGAGCCAAAGGAAGGCGGTGAGGACGCATGAACAGGCTGTATGAACTGATTCAGGAGCTTTGTCCGAAATTGAGGTGTAAGTATGGCAAATGAATTGACAATTTACCAATCGGTTATTGATGATGTAAAGGACATTATTTCCTCTGGCATGGAGAGCGCATACAATGCCACAAGTCGTGTAATGGTGCAGACCTATTGGAATGTTGGCAGACGCATTGTGGAACAGGAGCAGAATGGTAATCAACGCGCCAAATATGGTGCAGCTATGATGGATGCTCTGGCAGGAGAATTGACCAAAGAATACGGAAAAAGCTATTCCAAGCGAAATCTCCAATATTTTCGCAAATTTTATCAATGCTTTCCGGATATTGAGATTGTGAACTCATGCGTTCACAATCTGACTTGGACACATTTTCGCAGCCTTTTGCGCGTGTCGGACGAGGATGCCAGAGCCTGGTATATGAACGAAGCTGCACACGAAAACTGGAATGTGAGGACGCTTGACCGTAATATCAGCACACAATATTATTACCGCTTGTTGCAGGCTCCGAAAAAGGAAGCTGTTATCACAGAAATGAGGCAGAAAAATGCTCAGCTTTCAAAAACACAGTTTGAACTCGTAAAAAGCCCTGTTGTTGCAGAGTTCCTTGGTTTTAAGAACGAGGATAGCTATTTGGAAAGCGATCTGGAATCCGCAATTTTGTCCCATATCCGTGATTTTCTTATGGAAATGGGAAGAGGTTTTGCTTTCGTGGCAAGGCAGCAGCATATTGTTACGGAAACGGAGGATTATTTTATCGACCTTGTTTTCTATAACATCGACCTGAAATGTTATGTGCTGGTGGATTTGAAGATGGGCAAAATCACTCATCAGGATGTGGGACAAATTGATATGTATGTCCGTATGTATGATGATTTGAAGCGCACTGCCGGAGATAATCCGACCATTGGCATTCTGCTGTGTTCGGAAACGGACGAAGATATTGCCCGTTATTCCGTATTGCATGACAATGACAGGCTGTTTATGTCGAAATATCTGACTTATTTGCCTACCAAGGAACAGTTGAAGCAGGAAATTGAACGGCAGAAAGCAGTCTTCTATATGCAGCATCCACTTCAAATAGAGGAAGGCGGTGAGGACGCATGAGCAGGCTGGATGAACTGATTCAGGAGCTTTGCCCGAATGGGGTGGAGTACAAAACTCTTGGCGATATAGCAACAGATGTTTTTCGCGGTTCAGGAATAAAGCGTGATCAGGTAACTGAAGAGGGCATTCCCTGCGTTCGTTATGGAGAAATCTATACAACGTATGGAATTTGGTTTGATTCATGCGTGTCACATACACACCTTGAACAAATACAGTCGCCTAAATATTTCAATCATGGCGATATTCTCTTTGCCATTACAGGTGAAAGCGTTGAAGATATTGCAAAATCGTGCGCTTATGTAGGAAATGAAGAATGTCTGGCAGGCGGAGATATTGTTGTTCTAAAGCACAATGAAAATCCGAAATATCTGAGCTATGCTCTTGCAACTGAGGATGCAAGGCGGCAAAAAAGTGCCGGAAAGGTAAAAAGCAAGGTTGTTCATTCGAGTGTCCCTGCAATAAAAGCGATTAAAATCCCCATCCCGCCTCTGCCTGTGCAGAGTGAAATTGTCAAGATTCTTGACAATTTCACGGAGCTTACAGCGGAGCTTACAGCGGAGCTTACAGCAAGGAAGAAACAGTATGA
>CAVBHI010000359.1:0-3613 GCA_963595115.1 bacterium | reverse complement strand
GGGACAGTGGCTGCGTGTATGGTAAGTATAGCGAAGCAGCGTTAATGCTGAAGATCACAAAGGCAGCGGTCAAGTATCTTCGGGCAAATGGCATTACCGTTATTTCCGATGCGGACACGGGAAACAACAAGAATATGATTAAGGACGTACAGTGGGCGAATAAGGAAGGGGTTAGCCTTTATGTATCCATTCATTGTGATTATTCCAAAGCGCCGAGCGGAGTTATGCCACTGTATGTTTCCTCCAGCGGAAAGAAGCTGGCAACGGCACTGAATAAAGCAATCAAGTCCGACATGGGAATGAAAAGCAGAGGAGTACAGAAGCGGACGGATTTGTGGGAGCTGAACGGTACCGACATGACCGCTTGCATACTGGAGACGGGAGCCATCAAGGCAGACCTAGCTACACTGAGAGATAAGCCCGACAAGTACGGAAAAGCCGTTGCAAAGGGTATCTGTAATTATCTAGGAGTAACCTTCAAGGACGGCACCAAGGACACAACAAAGGAACTTTACAGAGTGCGAAAAACGTGGAAGGACAGCAAGAGCCAAAAGGGAGCCTATACCAGCCTTGCCAATGCAAAGAAGTGTGCGGATAAGTATAACTTGAATGTGTACGATTCCACAGGAAAAGAGGTATACAATGGCAAGTAAGAGAATTAATAGGACTTACAAGGTAACAAAAGCCGATCCAGTACGGAAGAAGGCGAATTGGAAAAGTAAGAAGATCAAGACGCTGGCGGTGGGGACAACCTTCACCGCCACGAAGATTAGTGGCTATTATCTCTATATTCCGAAGCTGAAAGGTTGGACACTCTGGAAGGATAGTAAGGGCAACAAGTACGTAACACTTGTAAAGAACAACAGCAAGACCAAAGGCGAAAAGCTATGTGATGCCTTAAAGGGGATTGCTACAAAGATGCTGAAGGCAAAGGTGAAATACAATGCTAATCATCCGTGCGTGAATCTGAAGTCATGCCTGAAAAAGAAGAAGTCGAATTGTGCGACCTTCGTTAGTTACGGCTTGCAACAGCTGGGCATTCTCCCAACGAGCAAATATATTTGGCTGAACACCAAGGTGAACGGCAGCGGAGCAAGTATCATCAAGAAGAAAGCCAAAGTGACCTATCCAAAAAAGACGTGGAAGAATGCAGGACTGAAGAAGGGTGATATTTGCGGTTTTGCCAACAAACCACATACACAGGTGTATGCAGGTAAAAGTGCGAAAGGTTATCCGTTATGGTATTCCTGCGGTGGTTCGGATATTAAGGCAAAGAACTTAGGACCAAAAAGGAAGAAGAGTTATGAGAACCGGAAGATCTATGTGAAGATCCGGCTGAAATAGCGCGCAAAAGCAATCGTATTTATTTGCGATTGTACAGCAACGGGCGGAGCAATCCGCCCATTTTTTTATGGAATTTTTCAATATAGGTCTTGACATATAGATAGTATAGGTGTATAATATATACATACTAAAGGAAAGGAGGTAAGGAATGATGGAAACAATAAAAATTCTGATAGAAATGACAACAGCGATTATCAACCTCGCCAGTACAATAATCGCCGTCAAGTCTATCAGAAAATAAAGCACCTATTCGGAGGGGCGAAAGCCCCTCCAGGGTAAATAAATAGTATCATCCATCATTTCAAAAAGCAATGGCAAGTTTAATCATTAGCACTCTGAGCCTATGCGCTAGCCTGGTCACATTGTGGGCGGTGCTGAAGCTGGTCAAGGACTCGGAAAAGAAGTAACACCTGCAGAGGGAGCCGGCACGCTGCCATAGATGGCAAGCCGGTTCCCGGAATCAATGAAATCACAATCGAAAGGAGATCCCACATGGTAAGTGAAGCACAGAACAGAGCCCAGGCGAAATACGATAAGGCGAACACCACACAGATTCAGATGAAGCTGAATAAGAAGAACGATGCCGACATCCTGGAGAAGCTGGCCAGCGTCGGCAACAAACAGGGCTATATTAAGGCGCTGATCCGGGCGGATATTGAAGCCAATAAATAGCCTCCCCAAACCGTGACACATGTCACACTTAAACGCAGAAAAACGCAAAAAAATGCAGAAAAAACGCAAAGCCGGAAACCGCGGAAAGCGTTGAAAACAAAGAGAAAAAGCGGGAATTTCAAGCCTCCCAGGGGAGGGCACGAAAAACCCGCTTTTTTAATCCCACCATCTCCACCATCGAAAGGATACCCTTTATTTTATGATCCGTTTCGCTTTGCGCCAGATCCGATTCGTCAGGCTTCGCTGGCTTGCCTTTAGTTGCTTCTCTGTTTCCTTACTCAAATCCTTTTCGGTGCGGAGCTTTTCTTTTAACTCCTTCTTCTGAGCTTTCAATTCCTGTTTGCTCTCTCGCTCCAGCAGGAAACACTTTCGATAACGATCCGTTCGTTCCTCTTCTGAGATGCACTCCCATGGAAGAACCGGACCGTGGAAATCGGTTTGATTTCGGAGCCTATCAAATGGAACCTCGCCCATCGGATATTCATGATCGTAGATGGTGTCCAAACCCAGCCGGTGGAGAAAATCGATATAGTGGTGAAACCTTTCTCGGTGTCCGCTGTAGATGGATCGGAAATCGGTCCGTTCGTAGATGTCCGAAAGCCGTTCTCCCTTCGCAAGCTCCTCCGGCATGATATGAGGTATGTTGTGATACCGGGACAACTCCAAAACTCGCTTATCATATGGCACAGTGATGGCAGGCACCCCGGATTGAACCGCGGCGACGTTTCCGTGAATGCGGGAACCAAAGGAGAAATCAATATTTTCCCGGTAGTAGCTGATCCAGCTAAAAATATCTGTGAAGGTGATGGCAACTTCCGGCGGATAGAACTTGTTCGCTTTCCGATCCATGCAAAGGGTATCCAGATACATCATGCGCATGTCGTCAATCTGCTGCATCAGATAGACGGAATTCGGGTATTGCTTCATCGCATCGGCGATGTATTCATCTACGATGTTGTACTCATCAAAAACAGCAAATTCGATTTTGGAATTGAAGGCAAGTCGAGATTGATCTGTCAGAGGTTGAACTTGAACCTCCGGAAGGGTATCACCGTAGAGGTACATAGAAGGACAACCGATGATGGTAAAATCCTTCTCCGGAACAAATCCCATATGCTTGAAATATTCCGCGGTGAATTCACCTCGTACACCAATTTGTGGTGATTTCTCCAACACCGCCTGGAAAAAATCCTTAAGAATTTCGCCGTAGGGAAAGATTTTTATGAAATTCTGCATGTCCTTTTCTAAGGTTTGCAGACCGACGCCGATAATGTGGCACGGGATTTCCAGCATTTGAATGAATTTGGTCAGCTTGATGGCCTCATCCTTGAAGGATGTTTTGATGGCATTGGCCAGCGGAATCAGGAAGGCATCGTAATTAGCGTTCACGTATTCGGCATAGCTCCGATTCAATTTGGCGTGTTTGGTGTTGATGCAGTCGATCTGTGTCACGTCATCCACCATCAATGTACGTGCGATGCTGGCCGGAAACAGCAGGTTTCCGATATTGGATCCGGCATAGTTTTGCAGAATGAATTTCTCCTGGGGCATGTTGTCCAGCGGATGGACGGGTGCGCGCATCAGATATCGCATATAC
>CAVBHI010000358.1:0-3753 GCA_963595115.1 bacterium | reverse complement strand
GGCAAATTCTTTGCAGGTATGCCTTGACAGCGGTGCGAAGAAGGTATTGCTGCCGATTACATCCGCCGCTGATCTCGGAAGCGTGCCGGCAGAGCTGGTCGGAAGTTTTAATCTGATTTTCTATAGCAGTGCGGAAGACGCTGTGTTTAAGGCACTGGGAGTAGAGTGAGGAAATAAGGAGCCATTTATGAGTGAGAACATCGAATTACA
Organism: bacterium; assembly: GCA_963595115.1. Taxonomy (GTDB): domain Bacteria; phylum Bacillota; class Clostridia; order Oscillospirales; family Butyricicoccaceae; genus Butyricicoccus_A. Next base: position 3,543 of record CAVBHI010000358.1, on the reverse strand, counting down.
AAAAAACGGAGCAGTTGTTCCGGCTGAGAAGCAAAACGAGCTGCGTCAGGTGACGGATGCCTTGCTCATGGATACCGGTACAGAGCTGGCAAAACGGCAGACAATGAGTGTTCCGATTACCTCATTGGCATCGCTCGGAGCTGCGGTTTCATCCATAGCTCCGGCACTGCGCACCGTAACGGAAACTACCACAGTTAATATGCAGGGGTTATATACCCTTGCAAACGCAGGCGTTGGCGATGTATTAAAGGTTGCGAAAAACGGAAATTTCTGGGGCGCATTCAAAACAGCGGACGGAGCATCAAAATTTGCACAGCTTCAACAGGCAGGGGTTATCAGCGCTTCTACAGTAACAACGCTTCCAATCAATCCAGCAACAATGATGATGGCGGTTGCGCTTCATTCTATTGAGCAGAAACTTGATAAAATTGAAGAGATGCAGCAGCAAATCATTGATTTTCTGGTATGCGAGAATGAATCCCAGATTGAAGCAGATGTACAGATGTTATCCGGCATTATCTCGAAATATAAGTTCAACTGGGACAATGAGCACTATGTTGCAAGCAATCACAAAATGGTTCTGGACATTCAACGTACAGCGTTAAAGAATATGCGTTCGTATCAGAAGCAGGTTTCAGCATTGCTGGGAAAAAAGCAGATTTTGGTGGCGCAGAACAATGTAGAAAGCATCTTTGCGGATATGCAGAAGAAATTCAAGTATTATCGCATGGCGCTCTATACATACTCATTGGCTTCATTGCTGGAAATTATGCTTGGAGGCAACTTCAAGGAAGAATATATCTGCACAGTCAAGACGGAAATAGAAGAATTTGCAATAGACTATCGCAGCTTTTTTGAGAAGGCGTCAATACGGCTTGAACAGTTGGGTAATGGAGCTATTGACACTAAGCTTCTGAAGGGACTTGGAACAGCAGGTCAGGCTGTAGGTAAGTTTATTGGGGCTGTTCCAGGTGTCCGCAGGGGGCAAGTAGATGAACTTCTTCAGGAGAGTGGAGCACGATTGACAGGTAAGGCAATTGGCCTTGAGGAAAAAGCAGTGCGTGAGTTTGCCACCCTCGGCAATCCGGGCACTTCGATACTTACAGAGCGGATGAAAGATATGGTTCAAATCTATAATCATACCGAGCATATTTGCTTCGACCGTGAACACATCTATCTTGTAGGTGAACCGGCTTGACGAGGAACAGTGCATGGCGACAATAGATCAAACATTTGCCCGTCTGCAAAAATCGACTTTCCGTTCGAGGTTCCATCTGACTGAAAAGGACAGACAGTACATAGAGGATAAAGGAATGGATACGATTCGGCGGCACGCGGAAGTTTTTGTTCGGACGCGGCTGGCACCGGCAGATATTCCGAACGACGGCAAGCAGACTCCTATGCGCGGGCATCCTGTATTCATTGCTCAACATGCCTGTGCTTGCTGTTGTCGTGGATGCCTGAATAAGTGGTATCACGTTCCGCAGGGACGAGAACTGACGAAAAACGAGCAGGAGCGTATTGTGAAGCTATTGATGGCGTGGATTGAGCGACAGTACAAACGAATTAACGATGAAGCGTTGTAAGGGAGAATTAGCATGAGCGATTATTTTTGCCCGAACTGTGGCGCTGATATAGGAGAACAATATGGATTTGATCCAGACAAGGGCGTTTGGACTTGCACGGACTGCGGTGAAACTCTTTATGGCGACGACATCGAGGAGACAATGGATCAATTCGATGGCGTGGTGTGGTACTGTGACTCTTGCGGCGCACTATTGAATAAGCAATCGGGCTTTTATGATTCCTGCGAGACTTGGTATTGCACTGAATGTGGTCATGCAAACCATATTTCTGAAGACGAGATATACGAGTCAGAGGAGGATTATCAAAAAAGTAAAAAAGAATACAAATGTCCTCATTGTGGAAGTACACTGAATGATCAATATTCTTTCGATGAAGAAGCAGAAATTCATACATGTACATGGTGCGATACTATCTTATGCAAAGACGGTGATGAATACAAAGTTCAGTACCGGTGTCCTAATTGCGATGACATTCTTAATGATCAATGGACATTTTACGAAGGTTCTTCATATCATACATGTAGCGAATGTGGGAAAGAGCTGTATTTATCGGGTAATAAATACATTATTGAGAGCGATGACGATGAGGATGACGACGATGAAAATGATCAGTCAGAAGAAAACCAGGATGATACTGATGACAGCGCATATCAGCGTCAAGAGGAGCTAAGAAGATACGCAGAAGAACAACAACGCCAAGAGAAAGCTCGCATAAAACGGGAAAAGAAAAAAGCTTTTAGACGGAAACATTGGAAGGGCATTCTTTTGACTATACTCGTTCTTGGAGCGGCGTTATTTGGCGGATACGAGTACTGGGAGTATTCAAAACTAATACCTGTTGGCGTATCGGCTGAGAGTCTGCAAAATACAGATTACGAATCCGTGGTTGAAATCTTGGAGGACGCTGGATTTACGAATGTTCATACATCATCTCTTCACGATCTCGATTATGAGAGTAAAGATGACGATGGTCTGGTGTCGTTAGTCTTGATTTCAGACACTAAATCTTTTGAAGCGGATGATAAGTATCCGTATGACTCCCGTATCGATGTTCAGTATCATTCTGTAAGCAGAGCATCAGTGCCGTTTTCGGCAAAGGAGGCCAAGGGTGAGCAATATTCAGAGATAGTTGATAAGCTTAAAAATGCAGGATTTGGAGATATTGTCATTAGTGTTGACTACGACCTGATAACCGGGTGGATCAACGGTTTCGGAGAAGTTGAGACTATTTCCATCAATGGGGATTCATCGTTTGATAGTGGGAGTAAGTTTACTATCGATTCAAAGATTGAGATCGTATATCACGATTTCAAAAAGAATAACCCAAACAAGTAAGACATAGGAGGACAAGCATCATGAACAGAAGGCTTGTGGCATATTTTCTGCGTCTGGCGTGACAGCAACGGTTGCACAGACGCTGGCAGATGCAATCGGCGCAGATATCTTTGAGATAGCATCGAAAGTTCCGTATAGAAAGGCGGATCTCAACTGGATGGACAAGAACGCCCGAAGCACCATTGAGATGAATGATCCGGCATCCCGTCCGGAGATTGCATCCAAGCGGGATAACATGGATGACTACGATACCATATTCGTGGGCTTTCCGATTTGGTGGTATGTCGCACCGACGATTATCAATACCTTCCTTGAGAGCTATGACCTGACCGGAAAGACAATCATTCCTTTTGCAACTTCTGGCGGCAGCGGCATGGGCAAGACAAATGAGAAGCTTGCACCCAGCTGCAAGGGAGCGAAGCTCCTGGAAGGCAGAGTTCTTAATCCTCATGCCAGCATTAAGGAGCTCACTGAGTGGGCTGAGAGCCTTCAAGTTTAAGATATACACTTTGGAAAGGTAGGATACGGATGGAATGGACAGACGGAAAAATACGCTGCCGCTGGGCAAATCCGAAGAATGAACGGTACATCCGTTATCACGATGAGGAATGGGGCGTTCCGG
>CAVBHI010000357.1:0-3817 GCA_963595115.1 bacterium | reverse complement strand
GATCTGGTGATGGAAGACGGCGTGTGCAAGGGCGTGGTCGTGACCAATAACGACGGCGAAACCTACACCATCAACGCTGCCAGCACCATTATCGCCACCGGCGGCTTCTGCTCCAACAAGGAACTGCTGGCCGAGTATGCCCCCGGCTACGAAGTGTTTGACACCTCCAACCAGATGGGCACCACCGGTGATTTCGTGAAGGTCTTCGAGAAGTATGGCTTCCAGATGGATCAGATGGGCAAGATGAGCTTCTTCTCCAACATCATTGTGCCCTACCGTGACCTGACCGGCGGCGCTGATATGAACCTGCTGGCCAGCAAGGAAGGCACCCTGCTGCCCAACAAGTCCGGCAAGGATCGGGGCACCATGGTGCAGGAGCAGACCGATGGTGCTGCCTACTACATCACCGACAAGACCGGCTATGACTCCTTCTACCGCATCCGCAAGCATGTGGGTCTGGGCTACTACAGCGAAGGCGCAACCCTGGACGAGCTGGCTGAGAAGCTGGGCATTGACGCCGAGGGTCTGAAGGCCTCCGTGGCGCAGTACAACGCAGACGCTGCCGCAGGCACCGAGAACGCACAGATCGGGGCTGTTCCCAGCCGTGCTCTGGACGCTGAAGGTCCCTACTACGGCGTGCGTGTAGAGCCTGCCAACCACATGACCAAGGGCGGCGTTGTGTGCAACGAGAACGCTCAGGTCCTCAGCAGCGACGGCACCGCAGTGCCCGGCCTGTATGCCGCAGGTGAAGTGACCTGGCAGGCAGGCGGCTACTCCGAGTCCGTGTGCTTCGGCAAGATCGCCGGCGAACAGGCTGCAAAGGCAGAATAATTTCGCCACTCGAGGATTTATCGGTAGTTTGAAAGAGGACAGGAAGCATTATGATCATGCTTCCCGTCCTCAATTTTTTATGTTCCGCAAATTGCATGTTGGGTACCCTGTATGAAGAAGGTAGTTCAGTGTCAGCCGTGGATGCTGTCTATCTCATAGATTCGATCATGGAAAGAATCGAATAGTCGTCCGCTGGTGCTGGCATGTACTCGGCAGAATAGTTCTGCACATTTGGAACAAAAACTTGTAATCCTCCGTTGTGGCATTCATTCTGCACCTATTTCCACGAAGTAGATAGGTAAGCTCATGTAATTCGCACGCAACATGCATTTATTTGTGAAACATGCATGTTACACTTGACAAGTGCATTCACTGCATGTATAATACAGCCGAGGTGAAAATAGTGCTCAAGACGATTAAAGAGCGTGCATCTGATTATAACGCCAACAACTTCCTGAATGAACTGTTTGAAGCCTCCAAACTCCTTGGTATCCTGGAGGCTAAAATTGACGGGTATCAGTTCAACAGTATTCTGATCCCAATGTTCCAGAGCAAGGAAGCTATTTCGTCTATGCTGATAGAAGGAACACAGACCACAATCACTGATGTGTTTAAGAATAACCTGGCAAGCTCACGCAATGAAAACGACAGGGCCATGAAAGAGTATCGCAACCATACAAAGGCCTTGATATACGGGACGGAGTATCTGCGTACTTCTGGCTTTACCGATGAACTCATGCATACACTGCATCGATTGATGATGGAAGGGATTCTATCTCCTTCCAAGGCGAGCTGTATCGGACACTATAAACATTGCGATAACTATATCGTCAACAGCGTGGGAACGGTTGTCTTTACGCCGCCTTCTCATCTGGAGACCGGACGTTATATGCGTGAACTGCTCGCCTATATGAACGAAACAAACGATGGGATCAATCCATTGATTAAGGCAGCTATTATCCATTCTCAATTCGAGTCGATTCATCCGTTTGAAGATGGAAATGGGCGTGTCGGAAGATTGCTGGTGAGTTTGTATCTGTACAAAGCTAAGATCATCAACTTCCCATTCTTCTACATTAGCGAATCTATAGCTCAGGATAAATCGGTATACTATAGGATGTTGTCCGATTCACGCATTCACAGCTTCGATGAATGGATTCGGTATTTCATCAAAAAATGCTCCGTGCAGGCTCAAAATCTCATTGGATACATCGATGATTTGAACACTTTGTACCAGCGTACGAAGGATACTGTTCAAAAGAGCATCAACAGCCCGCGCTTTGATAAAATTATTGAATGTATTTTCACCCAACCTATCATCACCGTGGGCTATCTGGCAGAGCAGCTTTCTGTAACGTCTGGTCAAGCCAAACGATACCTTGATAAGCTGGAAGAGATGCACGTTTTGTTGGGGGATGATCGAAAGCGTGGACGCAAGTATTACTTTGTAGACCTTCTGGATTTGTCAAGAAGAACATGATCATCTTCATGGAAAGGGGGAATGCCTATTGAAAGAAATAAAGATGCACAAAAAATGCATTGAGGCAAGTTGCGGCAACAACTTCTCCAATGCACTCAGGACAGGACTGTGGTACAATCCCGTTTACTGCGCGTTCATTCTACCATATCCGGATCCTGATCGCAAGTTCAATTTCAACGTTTGCGATTTTTTGTGCATAGTTCATAACGGAGAACCGCACAAAAAAATGATCACCTGTATCAGGTGAGAAAGGATCTGTGATCAATGAAGCAAATTGATGACGGTTATTTTCCATGGCTTGTTGAAGCCGCTGAATTTGATTCAACGTTGGATATGCCTTGCATGACTGCGCCTAAGCGGTGGGAGATTCCAAAGAATCTGATACCCTTTTCAAAGGCAGGCTATTCGGCAGAATGTGAAGAATACATCCACTTTTACGAGCACGATATCCGTTTCAGGGAAATTCTACATCATCCTGAGGAGTATATTGAACGTCTTTACAAGTTCCCCGGTATCATAACCCCGGACTGTTCCCTGTATCGCGACATGCCGCTGATCCTTCAGATGGCGAACACGTACATGAGCCGTTCAATTGGCTGCTATTTGCAGGAGCAGGGCATGAATGTAATTCCTAATGTGCGTTGGGGAGATGAACGAAGCTACCGTCCCGGAATCACCGATGTTCCGTTTGCTTTTCTTGGCATCGAAAAGCACAGTATCCTGTCAGTCAGCACATACGGCTGCATTCGAGGCATCGAAAATAAGAAACATTTCCACGACGGCTTCCATTCAATGCTTGAGTTTCTCAAACCGGAGATTGTATTAGTTCATGGTGCAATGCCTGCGGATGTGTTTTTTGATGTGCCATCTACCTTTCAGTGTGTCCATTATGAAGACTGGACTACACAAAAGCGAAGGAAGGTGGTTTGATGGGAACCGGTGAATCTGGACGTTACTATACATCCCATGGCAGCAAGCGTGTGCATCACCGCGCACTGATTCATTCTTTCGATGGACGATTTACGCGCAATCCTCGCACCGGAAAAATACAGAACATTAAGAGCGGCGGCCATGGCCAGAGCGCGTTGGATGTCATGGATAGAAATGGTATCAAGTACAATATTGTCAAAACCTATTCCAACGGAGTAAGGGTAGGCAATATACCATCGATAAAAAATCAACTCAAAAGGAACGGAACCGGGATGGCTTGGTTCCCGAAGAATTGGTCGCTTCGCGATATGGTGCGTGCAGGTGAACAAGTCAGTAGCCTTAAACACAATCGCGGTGTAAAAGATGGCGTTACAATGTGGGGTATGTACAAAGGGGTAAAGGTGGGCGTGAAGAAAACGAACGGCCAAATTGCCACGATATTTCCCGCAAATGTTCAACCGAAGAAAAAGAGGTGATTACATGGGCTCCATAACAAAACTGCAGAAGGCACTTCACCTGAGAATGCATGGAAATCCGGATGACTACTACGAAGAGAGCGTTTGGAAAGAAGAAACT
>CAVBHI010000356.1:0-3858 GCA_963595115.1 bacterium | reverse complement strand
CACAAAGCGCTGACCAACCATGCCGGTTGCGCCGATAATGCCGACTTTGTAATTCTTCATCGTTGTTATTTCCTCCTGAAAAGCAATTGCTCAAAATGACATATACCAATCAAAGCACAAGCTGTCCCCGATATTCTCCTGTTTGCAATAAAAAATCGGTCGGTAAAAAACCGGCCGATGATGCGAAACAGCTCACTGCCTTGCAGCAGCGCAAAGTAGCGATAGCGCATCACGGGCGAACCGGTGACAGCCGGACAGATGTTCTCGTGCCCGTCCAGACAGACACCCGCGAATCTGGCATCCTCTTCGGCGGCCTTCCCCTTTCCAGCCCTTTCACAGAAGGATTCGCCTTCTCTTGAACCATACTTATGTCGGCCGCGCCTCAATCGTACTAGACAATTTATGCTTTTTTCATTTTAGCACGGGACAATTTGCTTTGTCAAGGCGATTCGATGAGGAAAGCGCACAAAACGACAAGATTTTCCTGTGCTTCTTTCGTGCGGTTTTGTTTTTTCCCGATGAACAAGTGTCTTTCCACAAACAGCAAGCCCGCAAACCACTCTACGCTCTTTTGTCGTTGGCAAGCTCCAGCGCAGACAGCATCTGTGAAATGCCGCGCTCGACCAGCACGCCCTGTTCAACCGGAAGCTCGCGCAGCTGCTGCAATAATACGTTGCTGTCCTCCGACGCGCTCCCGCCGAGCAGCAGATAATCCGCAGAGACACCCAGAATCTCGCAGGTCTTTTTGAGCGCCGTCAGGGAAATGCCAACCGCCCCGCGCTCAATATTCGATACGTGTTGTACGCCTACATCTAACAATTCTGCAAACTGTTCCTGTGTATACCCAGCGCGTTCCCGTGAAAGCTGAATTCTGTGTCCTACTTCTATATTGATCTCTTTTTTCTTCTGCATAAACTCCGCCTCCTAGGCTTAGTTTATACAAATCTAAGCTTGACAAACATTATCATATAAGCGTATAATACGTGTAATAAGCATATATAAGAAGGTGTAAGCAATGGCATTAGAACGTGACAGCGATGATTACTATATCTTTGTCCAACTCGCCGCCAAAATCGACAGTGCTCGATTTTATCTCGGATCTTCGGATTGGGCAGATACGTTCGTGAGCGCAGACCTCACAGACATTGCGCATACGCTCGCAGATATGATACATTTCAAATACGGCGCGGATGATCCCAATGTAAAATTCTTAATTGAACGGTATCATTTATAATTTGAACCATCATGCAGAATCGCTCTCTGAGCGGTTCTGTTTTTGTATGCAAAATTGTCTGGATTGTGAATTTCCAGTCCTCCAGCCCTGTCAGGCATTTCCTTCAGTTGAAAGTAACAGAAACAGAAAAGAGCAGATGCATACACATCTGCTCTCAGTTCCGGCGGGAATTGGTGGGGTGACGTTTCCCACATCTCCAAACAACTGCAAAATGCAGCGGGTGGCGGCTGCCCGTTCCGCCCTCAAATCCCTTGCTATATTATGTAATATTATTTTATCCTATTCTTAGTAAAATGTCAATCATATGGAAGAAGTTTTCCACGATCAATAAATCGCCGTGTTCGCCCTTCATTCAGAATATATAAAGAACGTGCAAAATACGTTCCACCAAGCGAAATGCGAACAGCTACTTTAACAAACTCACCATCAACCTGGTATTCCTTCACATATTCTATAGAATCATCTTTTGGATTTTTTCCAACGTAGTCTGGACATTTCAAAATATCCGTAATATCTGCGCCATATTTTTCATAATCTTGCGGATGTTTAGATTGCATATGTTTTATATTGCTATCTCCCAGAAACACGGGTGTACCTGCTGGAACATCCAGCTCAAGCAGAGAAATTACTCGTTCTGTAATTGTTCCTACAATCTGTTTCAATGTGTTTCTTCCCCTATATTTTCCAAAATATATATTTTCATCCTATCATGACAAATCTTATGTGTCAATTCTTTTTGTGCGCTATTGCCCTTGATTTTCTCTTCCCTATCCGCTATGATGTTATTCGTATCATTCCGAGCAGGAGCAACCTGCTGCATGGGGATAAGGAGGCTGGTGCGCTGTATTCGCGCCGAAAATATTATGAAAACAAGTGATTTTTATTACGATCTGCCAGAGCGGTTGATTGCACAAACGCCGCTTGACAAGCGAGATTCCTCTCGTATGCTAACACTGAACAAGGACACCGGTGCCATTGAGCATCGACATTTTTACAATCTGCCAGAGTATTTACGTGCCGGTGACACGCTGGTACTCAACAACTCCCGCGTTATTCCGGCACGCCTGCTGGGTGTCCGCGAAGATACCGGTTATCCGATTGAGCTGGTTCTGCTGACGGATAAAGGCGATGGCGTATGGGAATGTCTGACCCGCCCGGGCAAGAAATGCCGTGTCGGCGCCAAGCTGAGCTTTGGCGAAGGCAAGTTGACCGCTACCGTTGAAGACATTCTGCCGGATGGCGGCAATCGTCTGATTCGTTTCCATTACGAGGGCATCTTCTTGGAAATTCTGGAGGAGCTGGGCATGATGCCGCTCCCGCCATATATTAAGGAAAAGCTGGAAGATCCAGAACGGTATCAGACTGTCTACAGCAAGACCCCTGGTTCTGCCGCAGCACCGACTGCCGGTCTGCACTTCACGCCGGAGCTGCTTCAGCAAATCAAAGAGATGGGCGTGAATATCGCTTATGTAACGCTGCACGTTGGTCTGGGCACCTTCCGTCCGGTAAAGGTTGAGGATGTTTCCGAGCATGTGATGCATTCTGAATTTTATATGCTGGATGAGGAAAATGCAGCTATCATTAACAACACCCGCAAAAATGGCGGCCGTATTTTTGCTGTCGGCACAACGGCAACCCGCACACTGGAAACCATTGCCGCAGAAGACGGATCTGTCCGCCCGTGCTCCGGCTGGACAAACATCTTTATTTATCCGGGCTATCATTTCAAGGCTGTCGATTGCCTTGTGACCAATTTCCATTTACCGGAAAGCACACTGATGATGCTGATTTCTGCTTTCGCATCGCGTGACATGATTATGCGTACCTATAAAGTAGCTGTTCAGGAGGAATACCGTTTCTTTAGCTTCGGTGACTCCATGCTGATTTACACCAACAAGGAGGACAACCATGTTTAAGATTCTCAAAACAGAAGGCCGCGCACGCCGCGGTGAATTTACCTGTGCGCATGGCACGGTACAGACACCGGTATTTCAGAACGTTGGCACACAGGGTGCCATTAAAGGTGCTGTTTCCGCCAAGGATTTAAAGGATCTCGGCTGCCAGATCGAATTGTCCAACACCTATCATCTGCACATTCGTCCGGGCGATCAGGTTGTTCGCGCGATGGGCGGTCTGCATAAGTTTATGAATTGGGATGGCCCGATTCTGACCGACAGCGGCGGATTTCAGGTATTTTCCCTTTCTTCCCTGCGCAAAATCAAGGAGGAAGGCGTATACTTTTCTTCTCATGTCGATGGACGCAAGATTTTCATGGGTCCGGAAGAAAGTATGCAGATTCAGTCCAATCTCGGTTCGGATATTGCCATGGCATTTGATGAGTGCTGTGAAAATCCGTCTCCATATGAATATGTCAAGGCATCTTGTGAGCGCACCACTCGCTGGCTGCATCGCTGCAAGGCAGAAATGGCTCGCTTAAACAGCCTGCCGACCACGGTCAACCCGAAGCAGATGCTGTTCGGCATCAATCAGGGCGGCACCTATGACGATCTGCGCATCGCCCATATGAAGGCGATTGCAGAATTGGGTTTGGACTCGGCGGTCTGGCTGTCGGCGAATCGACAGAAACGATGTATCATATTCTGGACGAAGTCGTTCCTTATGCA
>CAVBHI010000355.1:0-3864 GCA_963595115.1 bacterium | reverse complement strand
AGGCATGGACGCAGATGCCTTTTTCCGTATGACCCCGGTAGGGTTTACGGAACTACTGAGAGCAGCCAGCGGCAAGCGGAAACGGAAGACGATCAAGGTGGACAGCGTGGATCAGATTCCGGGCGGCTGGTGATCACCATAAATACAGTATACCGTTCTTACGCAGGAAACCAACGGCCAGAAGAATCACAAGAACAACGAGGAAAATCCACATTGCAACGTCCATGAATTTCTGTTCACGTTCCCACTGCTGAGCGGTTTTCGGTTTTTTCTCCTTGGTGGTGGTAGAACCGTAAGGCGTTTCGATGGTGGTAGTTTCGTAGGTTTTTCCGTTGATGGTTGTTTCCGCTGTGTGAACACGGGTGGATGGCTGCTGACGCGGCGGCTTCTCACGAAAAAGTTTCGGCGTGCCGTTGTTAGGACGTTTTTGCATGAAAATCCCTCCTTGCGTTGATTATAACACAAAGAAAATTCAAGTGCAACTTTTGGACGGTGATACGAATGATTTGTCTCTACGATCGGCTGTGCACTGACTACACAGGCAACGGCTTGGCAGTGCTGAGCCCCACGGCCTGCACGGTGACGGAAGAATGGAAAGCCAGCTGGAACACACCACAAGCGCACTGGAGCAGGCTGATTTTTTCGTAATACTTTCAACCATTATCCTTCAGTCCACATTGTTGGAAGTACGAGACGTGAATCATAAGATAAATCCTTCAAGGGTATAAGCCATCCATAATATGAATTGTCATCAAGGAAGATTTCACAAGAGACCCAGACAGTACTTTGAGTCAGGTATTGATTCCATCCAGTGCTATGTCCTTCTTCATTAAGGCTGTTCAAAATCTGGACTTCCGTTCCTTCCGGTATCAAACCAAGCTCATTGTCAGGAATGATTTCCCCGTTACTGTCAAAGCGATAAACCTGAGCCCCTCCGCTTTTGACGATATGCGCTATGGTTGATATGCTCCCGGCACCGCTGTCTTCCACATAGGCCTGCTGGATGTAAAAATAGATTGTCTTATAGGTTTGCTCATCTACCCACGCTCCTCCTTCACAGAAGTACAGAGGCATTCTTTTGCTTCCGGCAGTTCCAAGGATAAACAACGGATCTTCCTGATATACTTTACTAACGTTGCTCCCGGTCACGATTGCACTGGACTGTTTGAGTCGTCCCCATCGGGGAATCAGCAGTTGTTCTCCGCCCGTTGAAAAATCAAGATAATCATCACGTATATATCCACTCACACTCCCGATTCGCACTCTGTGCCATCCATCTGCTGAATTATGATAGTCGAAAATCAGATATACAGCTGTTCCGGGATAGAGTTTGCATACGGATGCCGATTTGATGTCCGGTTCTTCACGAACGTTGACGGGCAAATCATCTCGATCAGAGCGGACGATTGCTTTTGCAAAGTTATCTGTCCATGAAATCTTTTCCATGATGCAGTCACCATACAGGATTTCGTTATTCTGAAGATGTGCCTCAACATGAACAAAGGTTTCACCTATCGTTCCGAGAACATACAAGGTTGTATTCTCAGGAATCCGATGTTCCTTGCCTTCCAGATCAATCAGTTCGATGCAACCATCATCCGAATCCGGAAATGCAATATAGCCATATGGCGCATTTCCTGCAGCTGGGATGCCTTCTTGTAAATAGGATTTCATCATCCAACCGGTGCGTCCACCAATTGTTACATGTACCCAGCCGTTCTTTTCCTCGTCAGCGGTATAGTGTGCGCCAGAATAATACTGGCCGATGATTTTTCCTTTTGGTGTCTCACGTAATTTTACCCTTGCGTCGATGTCCTGTCTGGTAATAGAAACGATCCCTTCTGAGGCAAAGCCAACCTGAGCCAGCGAAATCCCAATCAACAGAAAAAGAATGAAGAAGAGCACCATCGTCTTTTTCATAAAAGGAGACCTCCACTTTATGATACGTACCCCAAGGGGTACAAATCAGGTATCTTCGACCGGAAGTTTGGGGAACCGCAGTGCCCTCAGTGGGTGTATTAAAAAGCAAACATGCCCAACAATCATGTGCTGATCCAAAGGGCCGATGGCTCTGCTGTCATTGGAGTTGTCCCGATTATCCCCCATCACAAAATATTGATGCTCGCCAAGCACAACAGGCGGATAGCTCCTCAATCGCCGATTATGCGCCGGATTCAAATAAGGTTCCGGCAAAGGTTCACCGTTAATGTACACGATGCCCTCCACAATTTCAATCGTTTCCCCCGGCAGGCCGATAATTCGCTTCACAAATTGCTGCTTCAAGAAAGGCACATGTTTCATTTTCCGATGAGGATAATGGCAGATCACGATTTCCTGCCGTTTAGGCAAACGCAAATGATAGGTAAGAATCGAAACGAACATCACGTTGCCGTTATGCAGTGTGGAGCGCATACTACTGCCCCGCACGACCGAGAACTCCAGCACGAAGAAGCGCAGAAACAGTGCCAGAGCGACGGCAAGAAAGAAGAGAACTAAATCCGTAAACACGCTCTTCCTCCGGCTGATATCAAATCTGCGGCGCAGGTTCAGGACCCTGCGCCAGCACCTTCCGGCGACGCTTCAAAAAGGTTTCCCGATCCATCATCACAATTCGTCCGCAGCCGTTGCAACGAATTTTAATATCCGCACCAGTGCGGATGACAGTCCATTCACTACTGCCGCATGGATGCTGCTTTCTGGTCTGTACAATATCGCCCAAGCGAATCTCTTCCATGTGAAGTATCCTCCGTTTATCTGTTGTTACAGTTTGTATTATAACGGTTCTGCGGTGGAAACGCAACTGTGGAGAGTTTTGATTATACCTATACTAATCTTAAGTTGTTAAGATGCAATGTGCAGGTAACGTCAATCCTTTATCTGAGTCCGCAATTTCCAACAGCTGGCTTGAGAATTTTTCCAGCGGAGCGATAAACACATCATAGACAGGCGTATCTCCTGCTCGGTCTGTATAATATTGCTTAAGCTCGTCAATATACGCCTGCCCGGACGAAACTCTTTGCTTCAATTCTTCTGTCACATTCGTTACCGCATTCGGGTCAAGTACTGGATCGATTGTTACTTGAAGCGTATTTTGATTATCGTTCGAAGCCATACAAATACCCCCTTGTATTTTTTAGTAAAGTATGCTACCATATCCTCGGCAGCTCAATTCGTTCGATTTAGAAAGGAGACTCTTTCATGAAAAAGTTCGTTGCTCTGTTTCTTACTGTAGCCTTGTCCTTATCTTCAACATCCTTCGCTTCCGCTTCCTACGCAGTAGCTCAGGCTGTTGATGTTGGTTTCCAGGATATTTCAACACTCTTCTTTTTTCAGGAAATAACAGGAGAAGTCGATGCTTCTGCAATGGTTGTTGCATCTCTGGCTCAGTTAATACAAAGCAAAACTTATGAGAATTGGGCAATCGATACAGAATCCCCCGCCTTTATTTGCAATCTTAAAGGACATAGTTCGTTGTATTTTCGCATTTTTTATAAAGCAAAACACGGAGGTTATCTTTGGGCGAACGTGTCCGAAGATTCTTCATATTGCCGTACGATTATTCCATCCGATTCAAAATTAGACCAAGATGCCTTTTTTAATACCGGTGACCCCTACGAGACCCCCGAGCAAATGACCGCCTACCTCGACGCCCGAGGCTACACCTACTACACCGTCTCTCCCGAAGCTCTCGCCGAAGCCCAGGCCTCTCTCGAAGCAAACTAATCTCTTAGAAAGGAGCCATCCCCATGCCCGTCGTCTTTCATCCGCCAGTTGACCAAATCGAGGCTAACTTCTTCGGCCTCGTTACACCTAGCAATCGACGTTTTATTCGTATTTTGAAAAAGCTGGGCGACGGGTTTGAGG
>CAVBHI010000354.1:0-5042 GCA_963595115.1 bacterium | reverse complement strand
AGGGGCTCTGCCCCTTGACCCCGGGGTTTATCGCCTTGGGTTTCAGAATGAGCAATTAAAAAGAGCAATGCCCTTAGACACTGCTCATTCTGAATTCGGTATGCCGCTCGGGTCGCTCCCCAGCGTTGCCCTATCCTGCATACCGAAAAAGTAACTTTATTTTATTTGACAACATGACTGGAAGCAAGAACGGAAAAGGATTTACGGAGAATTAAATTCCACCCCTATCCTTTGCAAAGGTAATTTCCAGTCAGGGATATATGGTCACTGGAATTTAATTTTCCATCTGACTTCTACTGCGTATACATTAACCTTGAAGCTGTGAGCTAAAAACCGGGAGGAACTCATCATGGATGTGAGCTATAACAAGTTGTTCAAATTGCTGATTGATAAAGAAATGCGTAAAACAGAATTTGCTAAAGCGGTTGGAATAAGTGCAAACACTTTGGCAAAGCTTTCGCGGAATGACACAGTTTCCATGGAAGTCATCATAAAGATATGCCGTTATTTGAATTGTACAGTTGATGACATCATGGAGATTTTGCCTGAGACAAGAGTGAAGTGATGAGGGAAACAATATGAATTTATCGTCGCCATACAACGGCGCACTGACAAGAGAGCAGTTCCTTTTCTACGAGATGCGCACTACGGCAAAACTTCTTGCGGACGGACTTACCGATGAGGAAGTAACAGAAGCTATCATGAAGGACAATCTCTTTCAGTACCCAACAGAAAAATCAATAAAGAAGCTGTCCAGCGGATGCCTGAAGCGTCTTCATTCCATGAATGATGATTGCCTTGTAGAGGCTATTGCAAAGCTTCCGGCAGATTCTGCAAAGCAGATTTGCCTCTATGCCATGATGAAGCAGAACCGTCTTGTGTGGGATTTTATGATCACTGTTATCGGAGAGAAGTACAGAATATTGGACACATCCTTTGGTAAGGTAGACTTAAATGCATTTTTCATGCGGCTCGTTGAGCAGGATAACAATGTGGCTTCCTGGAGCGATGCAACGGTTCAGAAAATAAAACAGGTTCTCGTTCGTATATTGGTGGAGAATGAGTATCTGGACAGTACCCGCGCAGACCATCTGAATCCGGTTTTGATAGGTTCACTTTTAGAAGAACGTATTCGGGCAAACGGCGACAATGCCGCACTGATTGCATTTAACTGTTTGAGTTAGGAGGACAAGGAATATGAACAATTTGAATGAGCGCCTCGATAAGCTCAGACAGCTCGTACAAGACAGAGATTTTCTTGAAGGCAAGGGATTATCGAATGAAGTGAATATTCGAATCTTTTGCTATGACCCGCAGGATGAAATGACAGTTACGCACTTCTTAAATCAAATCATAACAGATCAAAGCCTTGACTGCCATCTCGTCGAGTGCAACCTCTATCAGCTGTTTATTGAGATTTGTGAAGATCTTGATATTTTGGACAGCATACCGGATATGGAAGGAAGCGAAGGAAGCGAATATCTTCTGGAACAGCTTCACTCCGCTATCGGTGAAAATGAATTCATCGACAAGATGCGCGAAAAGTATCAGCCTAAAACCGGTGATGTCATGCTCCTGACAGGAGTTGGCGATGTGTTCCCGTTTATGAGGGTTCATAAAATGCTGGAAGCTATGCAGCCATTTTTCTCGGAGATTCCGATTTTGGTAATGTATCCGGGTGTGTTCGACGGAAACTATCTGCGCTTATTTGATAAGCTGCCGCCGAACCCATATTATCGGGCATTCAATGTTGTCTGAAGAGGAGGAAACGAACGTGATTATTCGCGATATGTTTTACGATGACATTAACCGTAAGGTAAATGGTGTCATCAAGGTTGACCAGGACGAGACCAGTGTTATCAGTCAGGAAGTCCGTGAATATGTCATCACGAAAGAGCTGAAGAAGCACTTCATCTCATTTTTCAATTATTATGGGGATTCTTTCACCACTCCCACCTCAGATATGGGTGTCTGGATCTCCGGCTTCTTTGGAAGTGGTAAATCTCACTTTCTGAAGATGCTGAGCTACTTGCTTGAAAATAAAGAAATTGACGGCGTGAAGACAGTCGAGCGTTTCCGCGAGAAATTTGCGGATGATCCGGCCACCTTCATGCTGATCGATAATGCAACCCGATATGAGACGGAGACAATTCTGTTCAACATCGATATCGAGGGTTCTATCAACAAGGATAAAACAGCAGTGCTGCGCGTTTTCGCCAAGATGTTCTACAACCATCTGGGATTTTACGGTGAGAATCTGAAAGTGGCAATGCTTGAAAAATATATAGACCAGAGCGGCAAGACCGAAGAGTTCCGCCGCGTATTTGAAGAGAAGAAAGGCAAGCCGTGGGTTGAGCAGCGCAAGGCATTTGCCTTCAACGGCAAGTTCATTGTGCCGACGCTGATGGAAGTTCTCGGCATGTCCGAGGCGGATGCACAGAACTGGTTCAGCGATAAGTCTGCGGTTGATTTCTCCATCGCACAGCTGGTGGATGACATCAAGGCGTATATCGCAAGCAAGCCGAAGAACTTCCGCCTTCTGTTCATGGTGGACGAAGCCGGCCAGTATGTCGGCACAGATACAGATATGCTCCTGAATCTTCAGTCCCTGACAGAGAAGATCGGTAGTGAGTGCGGCAGCTCCGTGTGGGTGATCTGCACCGGACAGGAGGCCATCGACGAAATCATCAAGGTGCGTGCAGATGAATTTTCTCGTATCCAGGCGCGTTTCAAAACTCGTCTTTCCCTCACATCTTCTTCCGTGGATGAAGTTATCCAGAAGCGTATCCTGAAGAAAAAGCCGGAAGTTACTCCGAAGCTAGAAGCGCTGTACAACGAGAATGATTCCGTACTGCGCAATCTTTTCAGCTTCACGGATTCCATTCTGGACATTAAGGGATTCAGCGGTCCGCAGGAGTTTGCTGAGGACTATCCTTTTGTACCGTATCAATTCATCATCATGCAGAAGGTGTTCGGCGAAATCCGTAAGCACGGCAGTGTCGGCAAGCACTTCTCCGGAGGGGAGCGTTCCATGCTCTCTGGCTTCCAGGAAGCAGCGCAGAAGGTTCAGAACCATGATGAGTATACGCTGGTTCCGTTCTTCCATTTCTATGACACGGTGCATAGTTTCCTCGACGGTTCCATCCGCCGCGTAATCGAGCGCTGCCAGAAAGCAGCAGAAAGCGGCGCAGGTATCGAAGCTTATGACGTAGATGTGCTCAAGCTCCTGTATCTCATCCGCTATGTAGACGACATCAAGTCCAATTTGGACAACATCGTAATTCTAATGGCGGACGATATCTGCACGGATAAGATTACATTGCGCGAGGCAGTCAGCAAGTCTCTGGACCGCCTGCTCAGCCAGAACTATATCGGACGCACAGGAGATACTTATAATTTCCTGACCGATGAGGAACAGGATATCCAGCGTGAGATCAAGAACACACCCGTAGATACTGCCGCTATCGTGGAGCGTATCGCGCAGATCGTTTACGGCGATATCTATACTTCTAAGAAATTCCGCTACGGCAAATATGACTTCTCCTTTGACCAGATGGTTGACGGAGTGACGGTTGGTGCCGTGACTGGCGGCATGAAGCTGCGATTCCTGACCGTGGCGACGGATGCCATTGAAAAGAGCGATATGCGTCTGATGACGGAATCTTCAGGTCAGGCTATCGTGGTTCTCGGCGATACTCCATACTACGAATCTCTGGAAAACGCCATGAAGATTCGCAAGTATGTAAAGCAGCGTAATGTATCTCAGCTACCAAAGTCCGTTCAGGACATTATTCGCGACCAGCAGGATGAGGCAAATACCTATGACCTGACGGCAATGGATGCACTCCGCAAAGCAATCGAAAGCGCGGAATTCTATGTGGACGGCGAGCACCTGACATTTAAGGGTGGCGATGCCAAGAGCAAGATTGAGCAGGCTCTTGAGTATCTGGTTGCTCATGTGTACAGCGAGCTTGATCTGATCACCCAGAATGCCGAAAGCGACGATGACATCGTTCAGATTCTTACCGGAGGCGGACAGCAGCGTTTGGACGGAATGCGCCATAATCAATCCGCGGCGGCAAGGGTAGAAGAATATCTTGAGATGCAAGCGAAGAAGATGCTGCCGACCTCTATGGCAGATATTCAGTCCCGCTATCAGGCAATCCCTTACGGCTGGCGTGAAATTGATGTCGCTGCCGTGGTTGCCATGCTAATTTACGACCAGAAGGTTACAATCAAGTATGCCGGCAACACCATTCAGCCCAGCGACCCGAAGCTTCCGGATATGCTGCGCAAAAAGAGCGAAATCGGTAAAACGATGGTCTCTCAGCGTCAGAGCGTAACCGCAGCGAATTTGAAAGAGGCGAAGGAATTCCTCCGCGATTACTTTGATGTCATGGATGTGCCGGACGATGAGGACGGCATGATCGCCTTTATCATCAATAAATTCACTGAGCAGAAGACTCATTACGAGGACTTGCTGAAGGGTTACGAGGGTAAAAAGTATCCCGACAAGGCATTGGTGCAGGATGCCGTTAGCCTCATGAATGATGTGCTTTCTCAGCGCAAGGACAATGTTGCGCTGGTGTCCGCTGTCATCAAAAAGGAAGATGCTCTTTATGACAACAAGGACGATATGCAGAATGTGGAAGCATTCTTCAAGAGCCAGGTGCAGGTGTTCGATGCCGCCAGCAAGATGCTTACCGATTTGCAAAACGAGTTGGACTACCTTTCCCACGAGGAAGAAGCCAACAAGGCACTTAACCGTATCCGCCTGCTCGTTGTAGTGCAGTCCAAGTTTGATTATAAGTGCATCCCAGAGCTGAATACTTTGATGGCAACCGTCCGTGAGGGACATAACCGCCTTCTCGCCACAAAGCGAGAGGAACTGTTGGAGATTGTCCGCCAGTGCATGGAGGCAATCCACACAGCTGCGGGCGATGAGGTCGCCGCAAGAGATGTCAGCGCTACGGCAGATACCTTCTATACCCAGAAAAAGCAGCGCATTAACGAGCTGGAAAGCTTAGCGCTTCTCGATGGCT
>CAVBHI010000353.1:0-6768 GCA_963595115.1 bacterium | reverse complement strand
TTCGACACCAGGGAGGACGTGCCGGAGAGTATGAAGGGCAGTAACTATGTCCGCACCCTGCGGGACGAGGTTGTGTCCCTCATTTCCTACGCCGTGGGCTGCATGTTTGGCCGCTACTCCCTGGATGTGGATGGCCTGGCCTATGCCGGCGGCGCATGGGACGCAAGTAAGTATCAGACTTTCCAGCCTGATAAGGACAACATTATTCCTATTTGTGACGATGACTATTTTGATGACGATATCACCGGTCGTTTTATCAAGTGGGTGGAGATCGTCTATGGTGCTGACACGCTGGAAGAGAACCTGAAGTTTATTGCTGATGCTCTCGGCGGCAAAGGCTCCGCAAGAGAGGTCATCCGCAATTACTTTATCAGCGATTTCTATGCCGATCACCTGAAGACCTACCAAAAGCGTCCGATCTACTGGCTGTTTGACAGCGGTAAAAAGGGTGGCTTCAAGGCACTGATTTACATGCATCGCTATCAGCCGGATACCATTGCGCGTATCCGCACAGACTATGTGCATGAGCAGCAGAGCCGCTACCGCACGGCAATAGCCGACTTGCAGCAGCGTGTGAGCGGCGCTTCTACCGGCGACCGCGTGAAGCTGACTAAGCAGCTTACTAAGTTGGAAGCCCAGGCGGAAGAAATCCGCATCTATGAGGAAAAGATTCACCACCTCGCCGACCAGATGATTCCGATTGATCTGGACGACGGCGTGAAGGTGAACTATGCCAAATTCGCGGACGTGCTGGCGAAGATTAAGTAACGAAACAAATATATAAGGGGTGAAAGTATGGAAATCCGCATTGCAAACTGCAATAACATATCTACTGGAATGGTATCGTTGACCGAGGGGCTACTAAACCTGAAATATGCCATTAACGGAACTGGTAAATCCACGATTGCAAAAGCAATAGAAAGTGCAGCTAAACATGATGTAGCGGCATTGAAAGAGTTGACCCCTTATGCTTTCATCGGTGACAACGAAGAAGGTCATCAACCGTCTGTGACTGGTGTCCCAGAAGATGTAAATATAGCTATATTTAATGAGAGCTATGTTAATCAGTATGTTTTTTTAGATGACGAGCTCTTGAAAAATAGTTTTGAGGTGTTTGTAAAAACAGAGAATTACGAGCAAAAGCTTGCAGAAATCAACAGACTGATTGCTAATGTACGGTCAATTTTTGAAGACAACCCTGATTTGGAGTCGCTTCTTCAGGATTTGAATGAGTTTATTTCAGCATTTGGTAACAATACTCGAACAGGTATTGCCAACAATGGCGCACTCGTAAAGGGATTGAGTAACGGTAATCTCATTCAAAACATTCCTGCTGGATTGGAGGAGTACTCAGCTTTTTTGCGAGATGAACAAAATTCTAAATGGTTGAAATGGCAAGCTACCGGCAGGGATTTTATGTCATTGGGCGACAACTGCCCATTCTGTGCAGGAGAACTTGCCCCACGACGTGAAAAAATTGAACGAATTAAAGACGAGTATGATGCGAAGACTATTGAGCATCTTTCAAAGATCCTTGGGTTGATTGAACGGCTGGGACACTATTTTTCTGAAGAGACAAATCAATCTGTTAGAAGAATAACCCAGAGCGTTCAAGGATTATCTGAAGAGCAAAAACATTATCTGGTCGAAATAAAGGGTCAGGTCGACCTGCTCTATAAAAAGTTGATTCAACTGAAACATTTGGGATTTGACTCATTGAAGGATATTGATAGACTTGCAGACGCAATGCCTCGATTCAAAATTGATATGTCCTACTTCTCGCATCTTAACTCTGAATATACAAATGAGAAAGTCGGTATAATCAATGCGTCTATCGATCATTTGATTGGCGAAGTTGGCCGACTTCAGGGGGCGGTAAACCAACAAAAGCGAGAAATACAAACCACTGTACAAAAATATAATACGGAAATCAATGATTTTCTAAAAAATGCAGGCTATAGCTACACCGTATCCATCGACGAGACTCCCGAGCATTCGTATAAACTCATACTAAAGTTCGGAGAAGAGGATAATAATACCGTGTCAGCCGTAAAAAAGCATCTGAGTTACGGCGAAAGAAATGCGTTTGCGCTGGTCTTGTTTATGTACCAAGCGATATATATGCATGCGAATCTTATTGTTCTTGATGACCCGATTTCATCTTTTGATAAGAACAAAAAATTCGCCATTCTGGATATGCTATTCATTCGTGGTGGAAGCCTTAGAGGTAAAACAACGCTTCTACTGACGCATGATTTTGAGCCTGTCATTGATGCTGTATACAATCATCCGAGCTTTTTCCAAGGAGTACCTTCGGCTACATTTGTCGAAAATAATCATGGGGTTCTTGTAGAGAAGCCCATCACTGTCAATGATATAAAGTCATTTGTACAGCTAGCAAGTGAAAACATTGGTAGCACAGAGCATCCAGTAATCAAAGCAATCTATTTGAGAAGATTGACCGAGGTGGTAACCGGAAAAACAATGGCGTGGCATCTGCTTTCCAATTTACTTCATAAGAGAGAAACTCCTACAATCGGACAAGACGAGATGTCCCAAGAGCAAATTGAAGAAGCGATGATGTCAATCAGGGAGTATATACCTGATTTCAATTATGAACAGACATTGCGATCTGTATTAAATCGTGCAGAAATGATTTGCTTGTATCAACATTCGGAAAGTAATTACGAGAAATTACAGATATATCGCCTACTTTACGATGCCACTGATGAAAATCATGTGATGCGGAAATTTATAAATGAGACGTACCATGTTGAAAACGATTATTTGTTTCAGCTCAACCCTGTTACGTTTAATACTATTCCGAACTACATCATTACAGAATGCAATAGAACGCTTACAAACGAACTGGCACAAGAAGCAGAGCAATAATGATGGGAGGCTTTGACTATGGCAGAGAGCCAAAACACAGAATATAAGGAATCATGGCGAGACGAATACCTGAAATGGGTATGCGGTTTTGCCAATGCCCGCGGAGGCAAAATCTATATCGGCGTCCGTGACGATGGAGAAGTTGTTGGCGTCTCTGACAGCAAGAAGCTCCTTGAGGATATTCCGAACAAGATTAAGGATACGATGGGCATCATCGCGGATGTTAATCTGCTCTCCAAGGACGGTAAGGACTATATTGAAATCAAGGTCAATTCCAGCTCTTATCCGGTCAGTTACAAGGGCGAGTACCATTACCGAAGCGGTAGCACTAAACAGCAGCTTCGCGGTGCTTCCTTGACAGAATTTCTCGTTGAAAAAACCGGCTATCGTTGGGATGCAGTCCCGGTAGACAATATTGGTGTGGATGACTTGGATAGTGAAAGTTTTGAGATTTTCCGAAGAGAGGCAGTCCGAACGGGGCGCATGACCAAGAAGGACTTAAACATCTCCAATGAGGAGTTGCTTGACCACCTTGACCTATTGGTGGATGGTAAACTCAAGCGTGCCGCGGTTATGCTCTTTTATAAAAAGCCCGGACGCATTATTTCCGGCTGTTATGTGAAAATCGGAAAGTTTGGAAAAGGTTCCGATTTGCAGTATCAGGATACCGTGGAAGGCTCACTATTCCGTATAGCAGATCGAGTCATCGACTTGATTTATACAAAATATCTGAAGGCCGCCATCACATATGAACACGACGTGCGTGTGGAAACCTATCCGTTCCCACGTGAAGGTGTTCGTGAGGCTGTATACAATGCTCTTGGGCATAACAACTATGCGGCAAGTGTCCCGATTCAGATACGGATTGAGGATGATGCTATGTACATCAGTAACAACTGCATTTTGCCGCGCGGGTGGACCGTAGAAACCTTGATGGGAACGCACAAGTCCATTCCATTCAATCCATCAATTGCTAATGCGTTTTATCGTGCTGGTTATATTGAAGCATGGGGACGCGGTATTCAGAAAGTGCTGGAATCCTGCAAGGAGCTGGGTTCCCCTGCACCGGAATACACAGTTCTGGGCGATGATCTGACGGTCAAGTTTACTGCGTTAGCAAGTGCCGTCATTCCAAACGGACACAATGCCCAAAAGAATGTCCAAAAGGATGGCCGAAAGGAAAGCGAGACCGAACAACGCATATTGGACATGATTGCTACCAAACAGGACATTTCTATGTCTGTTATGGCTGACCAAATGGGGATTTCATACAAGACGGTTCAGAGGGCAATCAATCATTTAAAAGAAACCGGTCGTATTCGTAGGAGCGGCGGTAAACGATTTGGTTATTGGGAAATTATCGAAAAGCAATGACAGTAAAATTATCAGGAAGCGTAAGGGAGGCATAAAACATGGATGCCGAAAAGATAATACAGGATTTGAACAGACGTTTTGCGGCTCCCCTGCCGGAGTTTTATAAGCGCCGTGTCATCTTCTGGTATGACGAAGACAAGGAGTTTGAAGACCAGATTGATGCAATCTCGCTGAACGATGCGAAGATAGTAAAAGTCACCGGCTCCAACAGCTTTGCAATCAAAAAGCTGCTGGTCATGGATGATACAGCGAGTAACTACCTGGTCTATTGTCCGGTTTCTTTTGAGCATCCGGAGGATAACTGGCTTCTTAATATAGAACTGTACAGCGGAGAGTCGTTCCGTGCGGATCTGAATACGATCTGGATGGATGAGATGGGATTGCCCTCATCACAGATGCTCCGCAAGCAGGTTAAGCAGTATCACAAGTTCTTTAATTCCAAGGATCGCCGCGCAAAGGTTGCGGCCATGGCAGGCAGCATAACTACGTCAGCGCAGATGCATCTTGCGGTGATGGCGGTAATCTGCGGTGTAAAGGATAATAGCCCGAACAGTATCATCCGTGCTGTCTTGAGAGGTGGACTGGATGTTGAAAATAACGCCATCTACCAGGGAATTGTAAACTTTAGTGCACAGGCGGCATTCTGGGCGCTTATCGCACAGGCCACCGGATATAAGAACACCGATGAACCAAACCTTGCCCAACTTGCAACACATATTCTTTTGACTGCGGCTACGCGAACTTTACGCCGAGAGTATCTGAACGGCTTGGATAGCTTTATATCCACGCCCCATCAGTCTTTTTGCTATGACTTTGTTTCCGATTGGCTGCATTCCGATGATCTGCATGACCTGTACAATGTTGCACGAACTGTGGAAGCGGAGGCTCGGCTCTATCAGCGTTTCAGCAAGCTGAGCGTTGAAGATCTGCGAGATACAGAGTGCTTCCCATGCATCAATGAAGTGATCCTCACCAAGATGATGACGGAGATTAAAGACCAGATCATCCAGGTGGATGTAATTGTTCAGACTGTTGAAAAGCGCCGAACAATGGTCTGGTATGACTTCATGTCCAGCTATTACGAGGGACTTCTGCAAATCGCAAAGATGCAGGCGTTCTTCTTGGAACATTCGGCAGGATTCCATACCGCAAAGGCAAAGGACATCTGGAAGGAATATGCCACCGACTATTATCGGATGGATAGCTATTACCGTGCATTTCATCTGTGTTTCCAGCGTAGCCTGAAAGCGTCTAACGACCTACTGGATGATCTCTTTAAGCATGTGGTGGAGAAGGTCGAGGCACTGTACTCCGGCTGGTATCTGAACGGCCTTGGATGTAACTGGTCAGATGTGGCTGCTGAGGATTTGGAAAATCACGGATATATTGAAGAAGTGAATCGACAGACGGCGTTTTATCAGAGCAACATTCAGCGCTGTGACACCCGTGTGTTTGTGATTATCTCTGATGCACTGCGCTATGAGGTGGCTGCATCACTGTCTGAGCAGCTCCGCCGCGAGACGCAGAGCAAGGTTACGCTTGGTAGTATGTGCGGTATCTTCCCGACTATTACGCCATATGGCATGGCGGCACTTTTGCCGCATAAAGAGCTGTCCGTGCAGTCAAAGCCTACCGGCGGCCTTGCGGTGCTGGCAGACGGCCAGTCTACGGAGAGCACGAACCGCGGCAAGGTGCTGAAAGCGGCAAATCCCGCCAGTGTTGCGCTGCAATATCGCAATATCATCGGACTGAAGCGTGCAGACCGGCAAGCACTCGTAAAGGGTATGGAGGTCGTATACATCTACCATGACAAGGTTGATGAAGCATCTCATACATCGGATAGTTCTGTGTTCCCCGCTTGTGATGAGGCAATCGAGGAAATCAAGAATCTTGTACGAATCATTGTCAATGAATTCAGCGGCACACGCATATTGATCACCGCTGATCATGGATTCTTATATACATACAGTCCCCTCACGGAGGACGACAAGGTGTCCAAGAATAGCTGGAACGGTAAGGAAGTAGATTACGGCAGACGCTATGCCATCATGGGGAAGGACGCACAGCCGGAATATTTGATGCCAGTTCAGTTTCTGGATGGCAAGACGGATTACGCGGCGTTTGCGCCCCGTGAGAATGTCCGCATCAAGATGAACGGTGGTGGTCTGAACTTCGTTCATGGCGGTATTAGCTTGCAGGAGATGGTTGTTCCGCTGATTGATTATCACTATCTGCGCACGGATAGCCGTGAGTATCAGAAGAACCGTGCCAAGATTGACACGAAGCCGGTTGAGGTAAGCTTGCTTTCGGCAAACCGCAAGATCAGCAACATGATTTTCTCACTTAACTTCTATCAGAAGGACGCCGTGGGAGATAACCGTGAAAAGGCAAATTATTCGCTGTACTTTACCGACTCCGCCGGCAAGGTGGTCAGCGATACCGCACGCATCATCGCGGATAAAACAAGCGACAATTCGCAGGAGCGGACTTTCCGCTGCACCT
>CAVBHI010000352.1:0-9090 GCA_963595115.1 bacterium | reverse complement strand
CAATCGGATACCCCGCAGCTGCGAACATTTGCTTTGTTTCTGACGATATCGTGATGCCAAGTTCGGTTCGAACTTCTGCCAAGGTTTTTCCGGCAAAATAACCGTCGTCGCCTTTTTCACCTTGAGGTCCTGTCGCTCCGGTTTCCCCCTGTGGTCCTTGAGGTCCTGTCGCCCCTTGAGGTCCTGTTTCTCCTTGGATTCCCTGTTCTCCGGCAGGCCCTTGCGCTCCGGTTGCGCCGGTGTCTCCCTTAGGTCCTTTGACATACCCCAAAACAAATTCTGTTGCCATATGCCCTCCTATTGAATTACATATTTCAGCTCGCCCGTGTCCCCGTCATACACGAAGTGATTAGTAGCCTGATTGTTGTTGTATACTACTTTAAGGTATCCGTCCGAATCCACATACAAGGTATAGAATCCATCATTTGTAACAGTTACCCCTGACGATCCTGTATCGCCTTTTTCGCCCTGAATACCTTGAATGCCTTGTGGTCCACGAAGCCCCTGTTCACCTTGCAATCCGGTAGCACCTTGAATGCCCTGTGGTCCTTGAGCTCCAGGAAGTCCCTGAACGCCTTGAATACCTTGGATGCCTTGCTCACCCTGAGGTCCGGTGTCCCCCTTTTCGCCTTTCTCGCCCTGAGCTCCCGTATCTCCTGTGTCGCCGTACACGCATATCAGGGCAACATTTGTCTGCGTTGTGCTGTCGGTAAAGGTTATGACTTCCTTCTGCCAGAGATATTTGTATGTGGAAGTAAGAGACGGAATGCTTGTTGCGGTTATAGAGCCCGGCTGTGACTGAGTCGTGGAACGGGCATAGTAATATCTGATGGATGCTATGCCGTTTCCTGCCGCTCCGGTATCGCCTTTAGCACCGGTGTCTCCCTTAGGTCCAGTGTCCCCGGTATCGCCTTTCTCGCCCTGAGCTCCGGTCTGTCCGGTGTCTCCCTTTTCACCTTGAGGACCTTGTATACCCTGATCGCCTGTATCGCCTTTAGGACCTTGAGGACCCGTATCGCCTTGAGGGCCTTGCTCACCTTGTGGTCCTTGTATGCCTTGTGGTCCTGTATCTCCTGTTGCACCTTTTTCACCGGTTGCGCCGGGCTCTCCTTGGATTCCCTGAATACCTTGGATGCCTTGCTCTCCTTGCGGTCCGGTGTCGCCTTTCGCACCTTTAAGCGATGCCAGCCACGCTTCCTCGTCTCCGACAAAGCCATTTCTGACAGCAACTTCATAAGCGGATTCTCCATCCACACCGGGCGGTCCCTGCTTGCCCTGTGCGGAAGACTCTTTCAACTTGTCAATCGCTTTTGCCAGCTCTGGTATGGATGCGTTATAGTCTTTTCTGTTTAGCTTCATGCGCTCACCGCCTATTCCTCGTAAAACAAGAAGCCTGTATCGGGTTCATAGATCAGATTCAATGAATCTACATCATGCCCGGAAACATACAAGTTGCTTTCGCGGTCAACGATAAGAGTATAAGTTTCGACTTCATTGTTTATACGATTCTTTGAGTAGTTGCCCATCGTATATAGCTTTACAACTTCCTGCACGCCGAAGCTTTCATTGAGCAGGTCGTTCTTGATGATGAACTGCAACCTCTTGTATTTTTTAAACTTCTTTTTGATGTAAAAATCTTGCGGCAAATCTATATTCGCCGCCGCAACCGCTCCGATATACACCGGCTTATTTTCATCAGCCCTTATGTATACTTCCGCTGAAGTGTTTGAGATGTTCCTGTCTGCAGACTGAATAGTCACCAAACAACCCTTTTTCTGCATATTTTTAAAATAGTGTGTTGCACCATCGTTATCCAGAATCGTTGTCCAATGCGACTCAATCGGCATGCCGTCATCATTAAAAGCTTCACTGCCGTATTCCGCAGCAGACTTGAATTTGCATATTTTCCCGCCCGCTGTTCCAAACCACAGTTCTTTGTTATGTACGCAAAACGATGTTGCCGGCACGTTCTCCCAGTAATAACATTCATACTGCATATTCGACCGTTCTGTAGCCCACGAGTTCTTTTGCGTACCGTCCATAATATAACAGTGATCATTTATGCATAGAATATAAAAGCGATTCCATACTATCGATACCGATTTCTCAAGGTTTTCTTCCTGAAGCAGCTTCTTATTGATAAAATAGCTTCTATTCATAACGGTCGCTGTTGCAAAATAATTCCCGCTTTCGCTAGACATGACTGCCGATATGCCATAGAGCCCGTCTTCTGACAGAAATATCTGCTCACCATTCAATGAATTAAATGATTTCTTTGAAACTGCGCCCACGCCAGTTATTGACTGTCTTACTGCATACGTTGAGTTTTCGTCGAATGTCAATGCATATGCCAGAAAAATAGTACTGCTTGCGGGGTTTGACTCCTTCACTATCCCAAGATATTCCCCCAGATCTATAAGCCCCATTATGGAGGTAAAATCATCACCCACAACGAAGTAACTCAGGTCAGGAAAATACGTTGCGTCTTCAAAGGCTGAATACCACACATACGACTTATATGTTCCTGCTGCGCCGCTCAAGAAAACCTTTCCGTTATAAACTGAAGCAACCGTACAGCGTTTCAATTGTTCTGCCGCAGGGCTTGTCCCCGTTGCAGTGTATTCTATTAAAACATTGTCTTCGCCTGTAACGACCGGCGGCTTTGCCGCCGAAAACGATACTTTACCTACAGCATAATCAACCGTATATCCAGTTCCTTTTTCAAGAATTTCATAGTCTCCCGAGCTGTTCTTTGCTTTCACTGTTTCCGAACCGCTTGCAATCGGAGCCGATGTATAGAAGTCCGTCGAGCTTTCATCTCCAAGAAACGATTCTCTCCTTTTTCTCGTCAAAAGATTTACATTTTCGTATACGGTCCCTCCGCCAGTCGGGTTTCTGCTGATAAGAGTCGTCGGCACATATGTTTGTACTTCTTTGAAATAAAACTCCTTTTCCCCGTTTGATACTTTGACTGTATACTCTCGAAGAACACTATCAGCCAGAATGTAAAACGCACCGCCTGAAACAGCATTAAAAAAGACTCCTACCACGTTTGATGCGTCACTGTCTAGTGTGATTAGCGGAGTTTCATTATCTCCAAAAGCGTTATACACGCCATTGCCTTTTGTGTATATCAAATGTGATTCGTCTGCATAATCAAACGACCACATATCTCTTATCTCTTTTTCCTGCGCCTGCGTTTTAGGACTATACTCAACTTTCCACCCGGTACGTTTATATGGCGTGCCTCCGTCATCCGGTATCATATTCAGGGCATCAGGACTTCGTCTCTTAAACACTTGCGTCGGATCATTGGTAAAATCTACTCCTTTGAAATTTGTGTACACTGATGTGTATACCTTTTGTTCCGCAGGCGTTTGCAGTGCCATCTACATCCCTCCTGATAATATTCTTGCCCTGGGCTTTGCCGCATTTGATTTTATTTCCTGCACGAGTTTGTCATACTGATTATAATAATCTACAGCTTTCGCCTTTTCATCTTCGAGCCATATGTAATAGCTTGCCAGAAGTGGTACAAGGTGATGCGCTTTCAAGGGTAACTCGAGCTCTGTATCATCGGAAGTCTCCACAGTAAAAGGAGTATGCGCTTTCTTGTAGAAGATTTTGAACCGTCCTTTTATACTTCCGTCGATTACGAGAATTTTATCGTTCTCAATCTCGAAATCATTGAATCGATTATATTCGCCGTTGCCAACCATTACGGGTATGTCAGCAAACTCCAGGAATCTGCTCGAATCATCAGCAGTAAGTTCGTCCATGTCATAATACAAAATTCCATCTTTTGTACCGTCTTGTTCAATAATGTATGTGCCCACGTTTGGAACGACTGTTAGATTTATCTCTGTCACCGCCCGGTTTATGCCATTAGGCACAACATCACCAAACTCATCGAGTTCTTCATCTTCTGCAAAACCCAAGTCGCGTATCTGCTCTTTCAATTCCCCATAATTCATAAGTTATACCTCATTTGAAAAGGAGGGGTATTCCCCTCCTGTCCTTACACTCTCGCTTCTACGACCGACAGGTCTACGGCTCCGGCCGCTTTTATAAGCATTTTACCTTTATTGTCCCCTGTCAGATACTTAAATCTTGCAGAGTCTACGGTAAATACGCTCGTTCCCACTGGTACGGAAATCGTTTCCGAATTTACTGCCGCATACCCATCCCCTGCCTGGATTTCAATACTCGTTGCCGTTTGTGCAGTCACTATGAACATAGTATGCTCATCTTTAAAGTCGCAAGGAATGACATATACATCGCTTGCAGCCGCCGTCACTGGTGTTATTTTCACCGGTGAATTAGGCTCCGCAGTTCTATTTACGGTTACAGTCTTATTTGCCATCTTCTATTCCTCCTTATTTCGCTTTCAGTGTAACGATTTCTTTCGGCCTTGTTACTTTGCCGTCATAAATAGCATAGCCTTTTACAGCATCTGCAAAGTAGCCTTCCGGTCTGTACGGCTCCATATGTACATACGGATTTACAAAGGATATTGCCCTGTTGGTTTTCACCTGAATGTAGTCATGTGTTCCGTCGTTGTACACGTTGTTGGACTCCTTCAGAATCATTCCGCCATATTTTCCAACCCTACCGTTTTTCATCATCTCTGAGTTATTGGTATCAAGATGTACGTATGCCTGCTTTACCATCATGATGAACCAAGGCGGAGCCGTAAGAGTGATCTCCGTATTTCTTGATACATTGTTTTTCAAAAGCGCTAAAAGCCCTTTATCCATGAAGTCAAGAATCGTATCCTTGGTAAGCGCTGCTGAAGCTGTTGCAGCTACCTTTACGTTCTTGTCTTTTGCAAATGCCGCAATGAAGCCATCCATCTTCTCAGCTACAACATCTTTTGCCTCAGACATATATGCTGACAGAATAGACCCTTTGCCTGCACTCTGTGCCTTGTCCAGATCGCCGACTTTAAAGTTGAAGTCCGCAACCTGATTTATAGGCATAGTCATTGAAATGTCTTCCACATCTTCCGCCGTATCTAAAGCATGAAGCTTACCATCGCTCCATGTACGAACGGTTGGCTTTCCAATGCCAAGGATCTTGACTGAATCTCCCGGCTCTTTTGCAAGGCCTTCGTATTCGCTATTGGTGTTTTCCTTGAAGACGCACGCTAAATCGAGGTCTTCCTGGAACTGTGTCGCCCATACTATAGGCTTAAATTTCTGTGTGCTCATTTATTACTCCTTACTTCCATCTTGACATCGAGTTCAAGATTTTCTTTGCATTAGCTCTTTGCTGTTCCTCTGTCATGGCATCCACTTCTGCTTCGGTAAAGAAATCCTTTTCAGGCGGCTGGTTATTCACCTTGCCTATAGGCTGCGGAGGCGTAGCTTTTGTTGCGATTTCTTCTCCTTTGATGGCAAAATACGCTTGTTTCACCGTAAGTCCTTTACTTACATAATCAACAAACTCTTTGCCCAGATCGTTTACGTCTTTAATCGACGGATCAAGCTCCTGCAGCTCCTTAATGTTTTCGTTCACCTGCTTTTCTGCCGACAAGTCCGCTACCTGTTTTCTGAGACTTTCCATTTCGGAATCTCTTTTCACAGCTTCCTGCTCGGCATTTATGCTGGCCATAACATCATCAGCATTTACTCCCAAGGCTTCGGCGAGAGCATCCACGTCTGCGGTCTCGCTTCCCGCAATGTTTTTAAAAACACTGCGCTTGGCAGCTTCATTTGCCTCTTTTTCAGCCAGTGCGCGTTTAGCTTCATCTCGCTCTCTTTCAGCTTCTCGTTTAGCTCTGCGCATCTCTGCAAAAGCGGCATCTGCTTCTGTCCTTCCACCCTCCGTGGTATCCTGTGGTGTCTGCTCAGGTTCAGCGACTTCCTGATTTTCTGCGCTTTCAGTCGACGGCTCAGCGACTTCCGCCATTTCTACGCTTGTTTCAAATCCCATTTAGAATCTCCTTTTCTTTATTAAAAAAACAGGTTATATTGCCTGCTCTTTTGCCTTTATTTGTGATTGTTCCTCTTCACCTAGCAATGAGTACGCTTTGCCATGCTCCCTACAACTCGGATTCACGCAAGAGTAATACAAAATCGTTTCTCTGCCTTGTATTCTGACGTGATCCAGGAACATCTCTCCATTGCAAACACTACATTGCCTGTCCATCGTTACCATCTTGTGCCTCCCATGCCGCTGTGGCTTGTGCCATAGCATCTCCTTCAGTTTGTTTCAACATATTTCCTTCCAACTCCATTTGACGTCTTTGTTCAGCTTTGCGCTCGTCCAATATCGCCTGCATTTTATTCTTCGGTACGATACCATGTTCTGGCGATGCCTCAATATATTCTTCAAACTGGATATGCCCTTTTTCAAGAACATTATCAAGCCAGTTTTGTTCTGCTTCTTTCGTCCATGGATTGTCCTGCGAAGTATCGACTCTTATATCCGGTCGCATTTCGTCAATCTCTTTCTTGGTTATTTTTTCAAGAACCTTATGCTTTTCACCCGTCTTCTCATCGGTTCTCTCCACAAGTACATCAAGCCCATTAGGGTTATATACAGCCCATATCTCTATCCACAATCTTGCCATGTCCTCAACGAACGTTTTCATCTTGGCAACCTGTTCATTCAAAGGCAGTGCGGCCTGATCTCTTATAGCGATGATCGCTGACGCAGCAACCCTGTTCGGGTTTATATTACCCATCGCAGTTTCACCGCTTCCCGATAATTCCTGAGATATACTCAGTAAATCATCTGCATAGTTCTTCGGATCAGAATTACTTTGCGCCGGATTGAGGTAAGCGATCGCCTGATTCACGCTCTGCACGCCTCCGGACTGCATTTCTATCGGTGCGCCGACCTTTTCCAGATCCTCTGGATTTGCTATCACCGTTCCGTCGTACGCTATCCTTGGGTATGCAGTGAGTTTTATTATCAT
Source organism: bacterium (assembly GCA_963595115.1). Lineage (GTDB taxonomy): Bacteria > Bacillota > Clostridia > Oscillospirales > Butyricicoccaceae > Butyricicoccus_A. The sequence goes on along the minus strand of CAVBHI010000352.1, from coordinate 2,168 downwards.
GCTTCGTCGAGCAAGCGTTTTGTTTATTTCAAGCTGATTCGGTATGAGCTGTTCGACTTCCGATAGCCCTCTTGCCGAGTTAGGAAAATCCTCCCACGATATCTTCAGCAGAGGATATAGCGTCATTCCCCTGCCATCCGAACCATTTGAATTTATTACTCTGATTGCTTTTTCGGGCTGAAACACTACCGTTTTCGTAGCTCTTGCAACATGAACTATCCCGTCTTTTTTCTCAAGGTGTATTATGCATGTCGCTTTTGATTCGTCCGAAGTGCTGCTGTCTTCCACTTCATCACGATTCCCGACCATGCGCTCGGTTTCCTGATCCGGAACTATCTGATCGATTTCTTCTTTCGACAAACCGTTTTCTTCCGCAATCGCTTTGATTTTTCCAACAGCCAAACGCTCCTGTATTATCAAATATGGCTGCAGCTGTATATTAGGCTGTGACTCATCTCCGTAAAAAACTGATGTGTTCGGCAATCTCTGCATGTCACCGACATCGGCAGTCCCGAAATACTGTATCCCATCACCTGTAACAGCCGCTTCTTTCATTGTGGACCATAATTCAAGATCTTCGTTCGCTCTTTCCCAGCACGCAGAAAACAATGTATTGCATTTATCATAAAACTCCGCCAGTTCTTCCCTACCCTCTGCATCCGAGTAGTTTGCCACCATGTTGTTCTGTGATACCGTTGACACTTTGTGTTTTATCGTCGGCTTTATGAAATTTAAAAACGGTAGCTCTTCACTACCGCTTTCTATACCGTCCCACTGTTTTCCCGAATAAAAATTCCAATTTTTATTCGTTCTATCTATGAGCCGTTTCTTCTGAATGTAATCAAGACCCTTTTCGTATCGTTCCCAAAATTTATTACTCATCTATCTTCCTCTGACCATTTGAAGTTCCGTCATAAGTTGCTATATTCTGAAGTATCGTTAAATCGTTCCTCATTTCATCCGGCATCTTGGGTTTCTTTTTCCGCTTCGGAAGCGAAAAAACAGGTTCTTTGCTTACGCGTTCCCCTTCGTTTGCAAGCCTGTACCCGAGTTTTATGCCGTACACAACTATGGCAGGACTAAACACTGCATAAAGCCCTAATATTACAAAAATCACATCATATAACATTAATTTTCTCACCTCTCCCCGTTTTCCTGCGCTTCGGTAATGAAAAATATTTATCTCCTCGCTTTGCCTTGCGCTCCATCTTGCGTACAGTACGGCTAAAGGCAAGCCTTGACACTGCCTGCGTCATGCTATCAACCATATCGTCGTGCTTTCCGTTCGGAAACGATGCGCACTGATCTACAAACTTAAATGTAAACCCTTTGTCTCGCGGCAAATATACATTGCCCGCTTCTATAACCGGCGCAACGGCATTTACCCTGGCCTCTTTTGATGCATCCGGTGTCACCGGTATGATTCCCATGACATCTTTCTTTAGCATCTGGATGATTCCGGTACCGTTCGCCTTATCTTCTATGAGCGTGATGAACATTTCCGGATATATCGCCTTGACTATGCGTATCTTTCGTATCGTGTCAGGAAAATTCAAGTGTTCATTCACAAGATCCACAAGGTAAAGTCGCGGCCCCCTTTTCCCCCATACTTCCATAGCTACATAGTCATTCTTTTCTCCGTCCTTAAACGTTGCATCCACCGACAGCAGCATATTGTCAAAAGTTAATTTTCCCTCGTCATAATCTGACCTGTTGTAATACTGCCACCACTCTCGTTTGAGCATATTGCCCTCACGAGCCGATGGATGACCTTGATACAATGCGTTCCATGAACGCATACCTTCTTCAGTCATATGTGAAGCTTTAAAGTCTGCAAGCCACGCATCGCCTTTGCCGATTTCCGGACACAAAGCTTCACCTATCTTGCGCCCTAAAGGATCATTTTCTTCCGCCTCACACGGAAGGTTTATCACTGTCGTTCGATCTCCATAGTGTTCCATCAGCCTGCCCGCAAGGTCATCTTCATGCCAGCGAGTCATTATCAAGATTATTTTTCCGCCTGCCGATATACGTGACTCGATTGAATCGATATAATCAGCCCACTTTTTATTTCTGTCAGTCTCTGAATCGGCTTCGGTTCTATTTTTGACAGGGTCATCTATTATTATCAAATCAGCAGGGTTTCCAGTTAGTCCTGAGCCATATCC
>CAVBHI010000351.1:0-15303 GCA_963595115.1 bacterium | reverse complement strand
GAATAAACGCTTCCGCCAACCAGTGGTGCGTCATCGTACCCATTGCCGTTTCAATATAAATCGTTCTCCACTTTTCAATAAACGGAAGGTTGGAGTAAATTAAAAAGCAGTAGGTGCTGGAAAAAAAGATTGCCAGTGCAGCCAAAATACCCATCGTTTTTTTTGCCGTGCGTCTGCGGCAGCGCTTTCGATGCTCCCGCATGTCGCAGCCCGCTCCACGGATACCGTTGGCTGTGTGCTCATGAAAGCCTGGACGCTGTGCGATACTCTCGTCATACGTCACGTGCATTCGCTTGCCGTTTCCCCGTTCCCAATTATGCTCCAAAGGATCACGCTGATCCCTCACAGAATCACCTCTCTTCAAACAAAATCATCTTATTATATCATACTTTTTTCCGCTATAATAGGGCTAATCCGACAAAATTCGCTCTCCTATTTCCCGCCGTCCGCTCCTGTCATGCAGGAATTCCGTACTGCGGCGCACACGGTTGCTTTTTTCTGTTTTCTATGCTACCATCACCACAGCGATCACGCTGCACAGGAGGAGCTTCTATGAATCAACTTGCCGACACCATACGCCTGCCGCTGACCGGCACATTCCGCGCCGCGCGCACACTGGACTGCGGTCAATGCTTCCGTTGGACGCCGAAAAGCGACGGCAGCTGGTTGGGGGTTGTGCGCGGCATTCCCGCCCGCGTGCTTGACAAGGACGGCGCGCTGCTGATACAGACGCTGCCGGAGACATATTCTCTGGAAGGATTATTTTGACGCAGCGCTGGATTACGATGCCATCTGTGATGGGTTCGCCGTGGATTCCTTTACCTGTGCCGCAGCCGATTTCGGGCGCGGTATTCGTATCCTGCGTCAGGAGCCATGGGAAACACTGTGCTCCTTTCTCCTCTCGCAGTGCAACAACATTCCCCGTATCCGCGGAATTCTCTCCCGTCTGTGCGCGGCTCTTGGGCAGCCGATTTTGTTTGCCGATGAAACGCTGTATTCCTTCCCAACGCCGCAGCTGCTTGCCCCGCTGGAACGTGCGGATTTGGAATTTCTTCGCGCCGGTTATCGTGCACCTTATCTGATTTCCGCCGCCCGTGCCGTCTGCGATGGTTCGCTGGATTTCACCGCTCTGCTTTCCATGGACACCGCCCGTGCGCGGCGGGAAATTATGCAGCTTCGCGGTGTCGGTCGCAAGGTTGCCGACTGCTTTTTGCTGTTTGGGCTGCACAAGTTGGATGCCTTCCCGGTGGACACATGGATGAAAAAAGCCGCTGCCTTTTATTCCGGCGATCTCTCCGTATTTGCCGACAGCCCCTATGCCGGAATCTATCAGCAATATATCTTCTACTATGCCAGAGAGCATCACTTGGGCTGACAAAACAAAAAACAAATTTTCAGGGCAAGAAATCAACGAGCTTCCTTGATTTCTTGCCCTGTTTTTGTACCATTCCGGCAGTCTCTTCGTCTATCCCTCTATCACCTTGACGTAATAGGTTCGATGGCGCGGACCATCGAATTCACAAAAGTAAATGCCCTGCCAGATTCCCAGCAGCATCCGTCCGTTTTCAAACGGAATCGTCTTACTCACGCCCATCGCCGAGCACTTGAGGTGTGCCGCCGAATTTCCCTCCGCATGGCGAAACTCCGGTCTGTCCGGATACGCTCGATCCAGTCCGAGAAGCATATCTGTCACAACATCCGGATCAGCGTTTTCGTTGATCGTGATGCCTGCCGTCGTGTGCGCACACCAAACCACAGCAATACCGCTCAAAACGCCGCTCTCTGCAATCGCGCTTTGCACGCTGCGCGTGATATTGACAAATCCCTCTGTCGGGGTGTTCAGGTGAAATGCTTTTGCCTGCATACTATCCTTCCTCTCCAAACCGTGTCTCACACAAATAGGTCGCTTCCAAATCCGACAGATGTACTTTAACTGCCAGCGGATATGCCTCAAACGCATTCGCCAGCGCAAACGAGCCGCCCTTCACGGATTCATCAAAGCCGCCCATGTGCCAGCGAATCGCCATTGCCTCTTCATTTTTCAGCCGCATAAAGCGTTCAATCAAAAACACTGATTTTTCGCCGTGTCCATACGGAAATTTGTCATTTACCGTGTAATACGGTACCTTTTCCCAAACGCCTGCATCATTCTTACGGTTACGAAAGGAGGTCTCATAGTATCCCGCCTTACAGATGTCATGCAGCAGCGTGCAAATCGTCACACTCTCCAGATCGTCCTCGCCTTCTACGAAATGCTTCTTCATCAGCGTGCGATAAACGTTCACACTGTGCTCTGCCAGTCCGCCGACATACGCCGCATGAAAACGCGTGGATGCCGGTGCGTCAAAAAAATCCGTGGACAACAGCCAGTCCAGCAGACGATCTGCCCCTCGCCGCGTCACATTGGCACGGAACGTATCCAAAAATATCTGCTTGCAGTCTTCCTTCATGCTCAAATCGCCACCTCATATCCAGCATCCGCCAACACCTGACGGATTTCACCCAATGAAATATGATCTCCTACCACCTCGACCCGTCCGCTCGGCAGATCGACAATTGCCTCTCGAATCGAGCTGATATGCTCCAGTGCCGCACGCACCTCATCGGCGCAGTGTCCCCAGCTCATGCCATTGACAGTAAACTCCGCTCGATCCTCATGCTGACGCAGCTCCAGGAACTTCTTGTGCAGCTGCTCCCGTGTATTGCGCGATGGATCATCCATGACATAATTGAGCAGAGCCGCCAGCATTTCTCCGATTTCCATACCATGTACGCCCCACGCCAGCAGGTCATTGCCGTCAACCGCCAAATCACGGCGCTTCAGCCGTCCCTCTTCCATCAATACCGTCTCAAATAGCTGTTCACTCTTCAACAGATCATTCAGGTTGTATTCCGTTGTACCCTGCCCAATGCAGTCCGCCTTGTGAATCGCCAATAGATGACGGTAGTGCCGTTCGCCATGCACCGCCAGCTTGCGCCGAACGCTCAGCGGTGTCAGTCCCAGCGGTGTATCATGATGCCGCACCAGATAGAGCACGTCCTCATGCATGGTTCGATCCAGTCGGAGATGGCACATCACCGACCGCGACAGCGGGACAGACAGCTTCGCATGTCCATAAAAATGCCCTCTGCCGCTTTCATCCTCGGTATAGCACGCCGTCTTGCCTACGTCGTGCAGCAGCATGACCAGACGCAGCAGCGGTTCGGGACGAATGCCCTCCACGGCACGAACAGAGTGCTCCCACAGGTCGTATTTGTGGTGCGGATTATTCTGTGAAAAACCGATCATCGGGCGCAGCTCCGGTAAAATTTCCGTGATAACATCCGAATACTGTATGAGCACCTGTCCGACGTGGCTGCCGCACAGAATGCGCAGCAGTTCTTCCGTAATGCGCTCCGCCGAAACGTACCGCAGCAGCGAGCGGCAGTTGTGCACTGCCTGCTCCGTTCGCATCTCCATACGGTATCCATTTTCCGCGACGAACCGCAGCGCACGCAGGATACGCAGCGCGTCCTCCTTCAGCCGTTCCTCCGGTTGGCGCACACAGCGCAGAATGCCCGCACAGAGATCCTGCCGCCCATGAAACGGATCACAGAATCCGCGCTTGGGACTCCACGCCATCGCATTGATGGTAAAGTCCCGCCGCGCCAAATCGTGCTCAATCGCATCGACAAACTGCACCCGATCCGGTCGGCGGCAATCACTGTATTTCCCCTCCGTCCGAAAGGTTGTCACCTCAATCGGTCGGTCTCCTACGATAACCGTCACCGTCCCGTGCTTAAGTCCCGTCTCCACGGTTTTCCACTGCGAACAGATCGCCTGAATCTCCTTCGGACGTGCCGCCGTGCATACATCAAAGTCATGCGGCTTCTTCCCTGCCAGCTGGTCGCGCACTGCGCCGCCGACTACATATGCCGCATATCCTGCCTGCTCCAGGCAATCCAGAACCTTTTGCACCTCCGTCGGGATGGAAATCGACTCTATCACGATTGCTTCCTCAGCCCGTTATACGGCTTATCCCGTTTTAATTTACGCTTGACACCGTCTGTACCAACCACATAGGTATTATCCAGCTGTGCTTTCAAATTAGCACGGTATTCTGCAATATATTCTTCTCGCAACGCCTTCTGCTCCGCCAGTTCCTCGGTCGTCAGACCTTCTTTCTTGGATTTGTGCGCCAGCTCATTGATTCGGTTGATCTTCTCCTGTACCATCCGATTTCTTCCTCCCGCTTTTCTTCCCTATCGTTGGAGTCTATATTGTTTTATTATATCGTATTCCACCATCGTGAGCAAGACAGACAAAACGCAATTTTTTCACGATGTTGCTTGACAATCCCTGTGTATTTATGCTACGTTTAGTAGGTAAAATTGTTATTTTCTTAACAATTTCCCACAAAAAAGATAGGAAGGAAATGCAAAACATGAAATCGGAAACAAAGTGCCTTCACTCCGGCTATGAGCCGGAAAACGGCGGTGCACGCGCTCTGCCAATTTATCAGTCCACCACATTCAAATTTGACTCTACCGAGCATGTCGGCGCACTGTTTGATTTGACCGCTGCCGACAGCTTCTACACCCGTCTCGGCAACCCAACCGTCGATGCCGTGGAAAGAAAGATCGCGGATTTGGAGGGCGGTGTCGGCGCACTGTGCACCTCAGCCGGTCAGGCGGCAACCATGATCGCGCTGCTCAACATCGTCTCCGCCGGTGAGCACATCGTCTCTACTGCAACAATTTACGGCGGCTCGCTCAACCTGCTGGCTGTCACGTTCAAAAAGATGGGCATTGACGTCACCTTTGTTGACGGTACAGCCCCGCTGGAGGAGCTGCAAAGTGCGATCCGCCCCAATACCCGTGCCGTCTTCGGCGAAACCATCGCCAATCCGGCGCTGACTGTTCTGGACATCGAAAAAATGGCAGAGCTGGCGCACAGCAACGGTCTGCCGCTGATTGTAGACAACACCTTTGCCACCCCGATTCTCTGCCGTCCATTCGAGTACGGTGCAGACATCGTCGTGCACTCTACGACCAAGTATATGGACGGTCATGCGATACAAATGGGCGGTGTCATTATCGACGGCGGAACATTCGACTGGAAGGCATCCGGTAAATTCCCTGGCATGACCGAACCGGACGACTCCTACCATGGTCTGATTTACACCGACGCATTCGGACCGGCTGCCTACATCACCAAGGCGCGCGTACAGATGATGCGTGACATGGGTGCCTGCCAAACCCCGATGGGCGCGTTCCTTCTCAATCTCGGTCTGGAAACACTCCCCCTGCGCATTCGGCAGCACAGCGCCAACGCACTAGCCGTTGCCAAATTCCTGCGCGAACAGGAGGAAATTGAATTTATCAGCTATCCCGGTCTGGACACCGACCCGTACTACGATCTGGCGATGAAGTATCTGCCGGAAGGTCAGGCAGGTGTCATCTCCATGTCCATCAAGGGCGGACGCGAACGCGCGGCGAAGTTCATCGACAGCCTGAAGCTGATCTCGCTGGAGGTTCACGTCGCGGACATCCGTACCTGCATCCTGCATCCGGCATCCTCTACGCACCGTCAGCTGACCGACGAGCAGCTTATTGCCGGCGGCATTACGCCGGGTCTCGTCCGTCTCTCGGTTGGTCTTGAGAATATTGAAGACATTCTCGACGATCTCAAGCAGGCGTTGGAAACCATTCGCGCCTAATCGCAAGCATTGCACAGCAAACGCCTCCGCATGGCAGACACCATGTGGAGGCGTTTATTCTCGCGCGATTATTCCTGCGCCGGAAGCTGTACCGTATTTTCCACAAAGACGGCACGGAAGTTTGGATAAACTGCGTCAAATTCCAGCCAGGAATTCGGGCAGAAGCACCCATCTGGATCAATGACAATCACCGAACCGATTCCCGCCTGATTTGCCGCATGCACACCGGCATTGGTGTCCTCAAACACCAGACAGTCCTCCGGCGCGGTATTCAGCCTCCTGGCTGCCGCCAAAAACAAATCCGGCGCCGGTTTCCCCCGCGCAATACAGTCGCTGCTCACAATGCTATCTCGGTCAAACCAACGATCCAGCCGCAAGCTGTGATAATAAAAATTCACACTGTACGGGCTGGCGGAGGTCGCAATGGTAAACGGTATTTCCAGCTGCTTTAATGTATCCAGATACCGTTCCAATCCCGGAGCAAGGCAAAAGTGCTCCGAGTCCTGTTGACACAGCGCACGATAAATTCGCTTCTTCTCACTTCGATAAAAGTGAATACGCTGTTCGGACAAACCGGCTCCCCAAAGATAGGCAATCATCTCCCGCCCGTTTCGTCCATTCAACGTTTGTTGAAAGGTCTCTGCGTCTACCGGCGGTCTGCCGCTGTCCTCCAGCACCTGATTCCACGCCTTCAGCTGAAGCGGTGTGTCAAACACCATCGTTCCGTTAAAGTCAAAAATGACTGCTTTTCTCCTCATATCTCATCTCTCCCTATCCAGAACATAGAAGAACCCCTTATATTGAGTGTAACATATCTCCACTTTATCAGCAATCTTTTTATGCATATCCACCGGATGCTGTCCATACACATATAGCAATGCAAGGAGGAAAAGGAGGACATTATGGACTTAACAAAAACAACCCTTCCCTGGAGTCAGCCAATTCTGGATTCCCAGCGCACCTACGAGGAATCCTCCGATGCCATTGTTCCGGACACCTACCCCGATATACAACGTATCTGTGCCGCCTACGGCTGTGCTCAATTAAAAGACGATGCGCCACAATCCGGACGTCTGCTCATTTCCGGCGCTATCACTGTCACGGTGCTTTACACCTCGGACGGCGGTGTTCTGCGGCGCATGACCATTCCGATCAGCTTTGCCCATATCGAGGAATGCTCCGACATTTCCGAATCTTCACCGGTATTTGTCAACTGTCAGGTTGTCAGTACAAGCGCCCAAATCACAAACTCCCGCAAGCTGTCTGTCAGTGCTATTCTTTCTGTCCGCTGCACGGTATTTTCACAGCAGGAGCTATCCCTTACCAGCGGCGTTGCTTCGTCCGACACGGAATGGGAGCTGCTCTCCTCAACCTACACCCTAACCCTTCCCTATGCCGTACAGCGTCAGGAGTTTACAATAATGGATGACCTTGAGCAGCCGGATATCCGACGCTTTCAAGACCTGTTTGCACCCTGCTGTGACCTCCGTATGACCGAGTGTCAAATTCTCGGAGAAAAAGCCGTACTAAAAGGAGAATGCATTTTACATCTGCTTGGACTGACACAGGAGCAGGAGGTAGACCACCTTGATTGCTCTCTGCCATTTACGCAAATCTTTGACGCACCGTCGTTTACCGACCATCATCCGCTCGGTGTGCGCTTTTCCCTGCGACACCTGGACGTAGAACGACTGGACGAAACGCAGCTGTCCATCGGCATCGGCATCAATATCCTGCTCACTGCATTCGCCACACACACCGTTCCTGCCATTGAGGATATTTACCATCTCACCTATCCCGTTCATGTGGATACACAGAGTCTTGCGTTGTCCTCGACGCATCCGGTCAACGATCTGGCGTGTGAGGGCACAGAGACCATTCCCGCCGGAATGCGTATTGTTTCGGTCGCCGATGCCCGCGCCGCACTGGACACTATTTTATATGAAGAAAATCGCACCGTCCTGCGGCTGATGGTCTGCGTGCTCTATCGCTCCGACGACAAGGAATATTACACGCTTTCCCGCGCCGTACACATGCCGCTCCATCTTCCAGATGGAATAACCACGGCGCAGGTCACGGGTATCCTCTGCCGTGCCTCCGCAGCAATCAGCGGAGAAACCTCTGTCGTGCTGTCCCTCAGCGGTCGGTGCAGCCTTCTGTGTGAGGAGACACTTCATATCCGTGACATCACCGCACTGGAGCTGGACACCACCGCACAGCCAGAGCCGCTTCCGGTCTCTCTGATTCTACGCTGCGTCGAGCCGGAGGAACGCCTATGGGACATTGCCAAGCATTATCACACCACGGTGGATGCCATTCGGCAAGCCAATCAGATTTCGGAAGAGAATCACCGTGCTGCCTCACATATGCTGCTGATTCCGCTGCGCTGACAGCGCATCATTGACAATCTCTTACGAATGGAGGCAGATATGGAACATCAAGAGCTTTATGAAGACATCAGCCGTCGTACCGGCGGCACGATTTACATCGGCGTTGTCGGTCCGGTCCGAACCGGAAAGTCCACTTTTATCAAACGTTTTATGGAAACCCTCGTTCTTCCGCACATCGACAATGTCTACCGGAGAGAACGCGCCAAAGACGAACTTCCGCAATCCGGCTCCGGTCGGACAATCATGACGGCAGAGCCAAAATTTGTGCCGGAGGATGCCGCAGAGATTTCCCTCTCCGGCAGTGCATCCTGCCGCGTTCGGCTGGTGGACTGCGTTGGATATCTCGTCGATGGCGCGTTGGGACACACCGAGGACGATGAGCCGCGTATGGTTTCCACCCCGTGGAGCGATGCTCCCATGCCGATGGCGCAGGCGGCGGAGCTTGGCACGCGCAAGGTCATTACCGATCACTCTACCATCGGTCTTGTCATCACAACCGACGGCAGCTTTACCGACATTCCGCGCAGCGACTATCAACCCGCCGAAGAGCGTGTGATTCAAGAGCTGAGCGGATTGGAAAAACCGTTTCTTGTTTTGGTCAACTCTGCCGACCCACAGGGCGCAGAAGCGCAGGCGCTGTGCCAATCCCTTTCCTCCCGCTATGACGTTACCGTCCGCGCAGTAAATTGTCTGACCATGCAGTCGACCGACATGGAGAGCATACTGCGCGACATTCTGTATGAGTTTCCCGTTCGTGAGGTCGGTATCGCTCTCCCATCGTGGATCAATACACTCCCGTCCGGACACCGCGTACAGGAGGCAATCTACAACGGTATCCGCGCACAGAGCGACCACATCGGGCGAATGCGCAGCATGGACACCTGCTGCGACGCACTGGCGCAAACCGAATACGTCACCAGCTGTCGTATCTTATCCATGGATCTTGGCGCAGGTGCGGTTCGGATTGAAGTAACCGTCCCGCAAAGCATTTTTTACCAAATCGCCGGAGAGCAATCCGGTTTGGACATTCATGACGAAGCGGATCTGATCCCGCTGCTCACCCATCTGGCACAGGTAGAGAAAGAATTTCGCCGCTTTGACGGCGCACTCTCTCAGGTTCGGCAAACCGGCTACGGCATCGTCATGCCCGCAGTTGACGAGCTGACGCTCGAAGAACCGGAAATTGTCAAGCAAAACGGAAAGTACGGCGTTCGTCTCAAGGCATCTGCCCCGTCCATCCACATGATCCGCGCCGACATTCAAACCGAAATCTCGCCTATCGTCGGCTCAGAAAAGCAGTCAGAGGATCTCGTGCATTATCTGCTGTCTGAATTCGACGGCGAACCCGATCGTATCTGGCAGACCAACATTTTCGGGAAATCGCTCAACGAGCTGGTCAGCGAGGGTCTGAGCAGCAAACTTACTCATATGCCGGAGGACGCACGCAGCAAGCTGCAAGAAACGCTTCAGCGCATCATCAACGAAGGCTCTGGCGGCTTGATTTGCATCATTTTGTAACCGTTCACAGCAAGAAAAGCGGCTTTCTGCAAAAACAGAAGCCGTTTTTATTTTGACCGCACCATCTGTTTACAACAAGGAAATCGTGTCTTATGTCGCCCTGCTTCCTCCTGCTTTTATCCGTCTGCGCGCTCTCTGCATTTTGTTTCAATATGAATATTTTTTCAAAACATCGTTTATTTACCATGTATTTTGTTGACATTTCAATGCAAAAGCCATATGATGGAAGTATAAAGACAGAGAGGAGTGTTTCTATGTCTTTCAACACAATCCATCAAAAAGCGCTGTATCATTCTACGCTGTTCCAAGGCTGTGATATGGTTCGATACACCTCCTTGTATCATTCGTTGCGTCCAATCACGCTTGTCAAGCGTGATTGCATCGGTCAGCTTCCCCTATGCGGTTCTTCCATCTGCTTTTTGCTGACCGGAGAAATTGAGCTTTGCGGTAATACCAACGCGTCTTTTATCGGTTATCATGCTCCACACTGCTTCTCCATCTGTCTCCCTTCCTCAAAAGAAGATGCCGCACTGTTGCCTTCCATTCAAGTTTTGTCTTCCATAGCAACTTTGACACTTCTCCCATTGGACAAGCTGATGCCCTATGCGGAGAGCGACCCCATTTTACTGCGCAACCTGGTGCGCCTGCAATCGGATTCCCTGCATCAAATGACACAGATTGCCTCGCGATTCTCCGCCGATTCTCCCAGTATGCGTCTGGCTATGCTCTTGCTGCAACAGGCAATCGCCGACCAATTTGATCTCCGGCTCGGAGTCGGCAATCTGGCGCGCATTCTCGGCATCAGCCGCGCCACGCTGTATCGTTCTCTTACGGAGCTGGAAAAACTGCACCTGATTGAACGCAGCAGCAAAAGCATTTATATCACCAACCGCGAGGGACTGCTGAATTTCGTGATTCAGCACTCCAACATCAGCTGTACATAATGTAAGCAAACGGGGCTGTTGCAAAAAGAAATTGCAACAGCCTCTGACAATTTCTCGAGCAGTAACTTCCATTTCGGAACGCGTTTCGAGAATGAACTCGCAAAAATATCTTGCATTTCTTCGCTCTCTATGATAAAATATTCAAAATTAAAAATTGCAGAAAGAACTTTGGTATGAATTGGAAACGACACATGTGCGCATCGCTCACTGATTAACGAACAACACGCATGTGTTTTTTTGCGCCCATTTTTGAAAGGAGACTCTCATTCATGCCAAAATCAAAACTGCAAAACGCTATTTTCACCCTTATCATGGCGTTTGTCATGGTATACGCCATGGTCTGCTACAACATCGCGTGGGACAAGGGCGGAATGTCCAATGAAATCTTCCGTCTGGCGTTCCATGAGATTCCGATTATGTGGCCGATTGCCTGTATTCTGGAGTATTTCATCGTGGAAAAGCTTGCGACCAAGCTCGCCTTCCGCATTGTAACACCGCACGATAAGCCGGTTTTTATCACGCTGGCGATTTCCTCTATGATTGTCTGTCTGATGTGTCCGACGATGAGTTTCATTGCCACCGTGCTGTTCTCTCATCCGGGAAATCAGATTATCGCGCTCGGTCTGCAAAAGACGGTGCAAAATTTTCCGATGGCGCTGTGCTGGCAGATCTTCTTTGCCGGTCCAGCGGTACGCAATGCATTTGCGTTTTGCGCCAAGCGGCTTTCCTCCGCTGCCGCTCAACCCGAACAGGCTTCGTAATTTTATCTCTTCACTGGCTGTACATTCCTGTACAGTCGGTTTTTTTCTTACCCACAAAAAACAGGCGAGCACTCCTATGGAGATGTTCCCCGTAAGAGCGCTCACCTGTTTGGGTATTAGAAATTATTTCATTTCTGCCATGTTATTCCGATGTGCGTCCACCATTGGTGCGCAAGTCGTGTCGTAATTGCGGCACGAAGCTGTTGCCGGAGCGATGCACAGAGGTTGTTCGCCATCGCAACGCCGTTGATACCGACATATTCCGTATTCCGATACCGACTCGGCGCGTTGCAACTGGCTTTGACTATATCCCGTCTCGTACATATACGGTTATGGAAAAGAAAGTGTCGTTTTTAAATTCCCCACTGCCAAATCCGCCCAAGCCGACTTGGCTGCACTTCCTTATCATTGTATCCTTACAGACACCAATCCCCTGTCATTCTTCGACATGGTGTCAATTTGAATATACTACTTTTACTTAGTTAAATCAACCTTTTTTAAAAATTATACTTTTCTGTAAGAATACCTAATGATCCGATTTTTCTCCCATCTACGCTCAAAATAATCGTATACATTTTTTAATTTCTTAACGTTGTCCATGAATAAAAAATCATGTATAGTATTCTTATAGTCAGCTTCTTTTGTATGGGTCAAACGCGGTTCTCTTGCCGCTTTTCGGAATGGATGAGCATCGGTAAGAGAGACTGCATTCCCCATCCCCACACCTCGGAGGTATCTTATGAGTCATTTTATGGAGAGAAATTTCTTGCGGCAACGGAAGTACTTTGCCGCAGAAACCATCAAGCGCAATTCCCGCTTTCAAATTCCAGATGACATTCAACTGGACGCAGACATTCCCTATCTAGAGGACAAAAACCCCGCACACCAGATGGACATTTACCGTCCCACCCGTCTTGTCCCATCCCGCCCTGTCATCATCAACGTCCACGGCGGCGGGCTGATCGCAGGCAGCAAGGAATTCAACCGCCGCTTCTGCGTTCAACTCTGCAAGCACAATTTCCTTGTCTTTAGCATTGAACACCAGCTCGTTCCGGAGGTGAGCGTTCACCAGCTATTTGAAGACGTATCCAGAGCGATGGACGCGGTAAAAGCGTATATTCCCCAATACCACGGGAATCCACAGCAGGTTTATATGGTCGGAGACAGCGCCGGAGCCTATCTGATTGCTTACACCATTGCCATGCAGCGTTCCCCGGAGCTTGCAGCCGCCGCCCATGTGCAGCCCTCCTCGCTCTCGATTCAGGCGGCAGGACTGCTCAGCGGAATGTTTTATACCCGCAAGCATGATCTCATCGGTCTATTCCTGCCAAAGTACTTATACGGCGCGAACTACCAAAAGTCTCCCTTTGCACCCTATACCAATCCGGAGCATCCCGCTATTCTATCCAATCTGCCCCCATGCTTCCTGAGCACCAGCTCCGGCGATTTCCTCCGACGCTACACGCTAAGCTTTGCCAACGCGTTGGAAAAGCAAAAATCCCCCCACATGCTGTATCACCCCGCCGCCAGTCGGAAGCTGCTCCATGCGTTCAGCGTCTTTGATCCGGAGCGACCGGAAAGTCAGGAAGCTATTCACACCATGGTGAAGTATCTCCTGCAATTCCGTGGAAACGACTACTGTCCGGAGGTACGCGTACCAGACGAGTGGGACACCTGTTCCTGACACCACAGAAACCGAACGCCGGTCGTATCGGCGGCGTACCCCTCCTGTGTCGGGTCTGCCATATCATGGCTTTCGGTTCGCTTATCCTTTGCCATTTTGCAAATAATTTATGAGAAATTTTTATTTTCTCTTGACAGGGAGATATGTTTAGTATATTATTTTATTGTAGTATCTAAACTTTATATTTTTATTAGGAGGCGTTATTATGGGTTGGCATGGTTTATCCGATGCAGAATATGATTTGATGCAGCTTTTTTGGGACAAGAACGAGGTGCAGACTCTCAACGATGTCATCGCACACATGCAGACGCTGGGACACACATGGAAACAGCAGACCGCTCACACCGTACTCAGCAAGCTGATTACCAAGGGCGTTTTGCACTCCGAAAAAAAGGGCTTCCGCAAGTATTATTCCAGACAGCTGTCGCGCGAGGAATACCTTTCTCAGTGGACAAGAGGCGTGGTTGAGCGTGACTACGGCGGCTCTCTCACCGGCTTTCTCACGGCATTTACAGGGGGAAAATCCCTGACAAAGGAGGAAGCGGAAGAGCTCCACAAATTTCTGGATCAACAATAAGCCCTAATTTATGGAGGATCGTTCTTTCTAGCTGAAGACTATGCTTCAAAGCAATCACCATGATGTATTTCAATAATCTCCTGCTCATCATGAGCGCCTGCGGAAGTGCTGCTTTTGCCGTCTATCTTGCGGCAAAGCGGCTCTATCTGCACAGGCTATCACCTACCTACCGTTATCGGTTATTGCAGCTGGTGTTGGCATTTTATCTGTTGCCATTCCCGTTGCTGGCAAATTATCTGCGTGATTTTCTTTGCACACTTTTCCGAAAGCCGGATTTATTCATTCCGTATCATCCCCCCGGTGAACCGATACCGGTAAATCTCTACAAAATCATTTATATCAAAGACGGTAAGTTGTCTGTGCCGGCGCTCGACATCGCCCTGATCGGTGTTGTCTTGCTTGCCATAGTCGTAGCCACTGTATATCTGATTTATTACAGCTATCGTTGCCATCAGGAAAAGCAGCTGGCGCTTCTGTGCGCCGAGGGACGCACGGCCGAGGCAGAAGCGCTTCTGCCTAACTCGTATCAAACGCTTCGACATCAACGTCATGTCCGCATCTGTACCGGTCCGGAAGGCTCTCCGGTTTTCACCTGCGGCACGCGACATCCCACCGTTGTTTTGGAGGGAAATGAGCGTTCCTGCAATCAAAAGTTTCTTTTGATGCACGAGCTGACGCATGTTCGCTATTACGACACGCTATTTCGCACACTGTCCTTTCTGGCGGTTGTGCTCCACTTTTACAATCCGCTGATCTATCTGTTCTTTCGGGAGGTCAAGGGATGCATGGAGTTGCATTGCGATGAAATCGTCGTGCCGGATCTGGACAGCGAGGAACGCATAGTCTACGGTCATCTGCTAATCAGCAATGCCATGCGCTCACAGCCAAGGCTTGCTGTGCCGTTTGCATCCAACAACTATTCGAGCATAAAGGAGCGAATTGCCTTGATCAAGAGTCCAGTCCCCAAACGGGTTTGGATGGCGTTTCTTACCGCTGTTGTTTTAGTTCCGGTTGCTTTGTTACCGGCATTGGCATACGAAGTGCCTCAAGTCATCATCAATGGTGCCGAAATGGATGATCCGGACGGTGTTGATTGGGCGTATTACGTCGATGAGACACCGATAAACGAGTATCCGGAGGATGAAAAATATTTTTCAGAAACCGTATCGGAATATTATATTGACGAGGACGGCACCGTTACCTTTGTGACCGAAGCATCGACCACAGCAGCATGCGCACAGCATACTTATAAAAACAGTGTGTATTATCAGCATAGGAAAAATAACTCCGGTGGATGCACCGTAAAAAAGTATTCCTGCAAGCGGTGTTCTAAGTGTGACAATATTATCGATAAGAAATGTATCAGCACCGTCACGTATGATCCATGCCCGCATAAGAAATAAGCGGCATGAACACGAGCCGACCACGGAAGTTTCCGCGGTCGGCTCGTTTCGTATGAAATCTTAATACTCCCGAAAGACAAAAACCACCGCTGCAATACTGCAACAGTGGTTTTATTTGGTTGCCGAAGAAGGATTCGAACCCTCACAAACAGAGTCAGAGTCTGTCGTGCTACCTTTACACAATTCGGCAATGTCTTTCCTGTGATAACAGATATTATTATACCAGCTTCCTCGAAAAAGTCAAGAATTTTTTTCAATTTTTTTGCCGTGAAACTGTAACGTTACAATAGATGTGAGACCAAAGGTATAGAAAAAGGCGATTGAGTT
>CAVBHI010000350.1:0-2154 GCA_963595115.1 bacterium | reverse complement strand
CAACAGAGATACAGGCTTGGTATAAGAGGGCAAACTTGGAGGAATTTTGATTGAGAATCTTACATATGATGGGCGGCGGTGACATCGGCGGCGCGAAGACACATATTTTCTCGCTGGTACGGGAGCTGAATAAATATCATGAGGTATGGATGGTGAGCTTCCGCGACGGTTCTTTTCCGCAGGAAATGATGGCGGAGAATTTGCGCGTGGAGCTGGTATTGCAGCGCAGTCCGATAGCGGCACGCAACGCGGTGCTTCGCTTGGTGGATGAGTGGAAGCCGGACGTGATTCACTGCCATGGGGCGCGTGCAAATATGATCGGCGCGATGGTGCGCGCCAAACGGGATATCCCGGTGATGACAACCATGCACTCGGACTATAAGCTGGACTACATGGGTATGCCGTGGAAGCAATACACGCTGGGAACGATCAACGCGCGGTCGCTGCGCAAGCTGGACTTTTATCAGGCGGTCGCAGACCGCATGGCGCAGACTTTGATTTCGCGCGGCTTTTCGCCGTACCGTGTGATGACGATTTACAACGGTATGGATTTCAGCCATACGCTGACGAATTTTGATCGAACCGCCTACTGTCGGGAAAAATACGGGGTAGAAGTAGACGATTCCATGGTTCTTTGCGGTCTGGCGGCACGTCTGACGCCGGTAAAGGACATTCCGACGGCGATTGCGGCGTTTGCCAAAGCCGCGGCGATACATCCGGAGCTGCGGCTGTTTCTGGCGGGAACCGGCGAGGATGAGGAAAAGCTTCACGCACAGGCGCAGGAATTGGGCGTGCAGGACAACGTGATATTTTGCGGCTGGGTAACGGACATTGCACCGTTTTTTGCCGCAATGGACGTGACGCTGCTTACCTCGCTGTCTGAGACATTTCCCTATTCAATTCTGGAGGGCATTCGGGAAGGCTGCGTGCCAATCTGTTCGGATGTCGGCGGCATGAGTGAGCTGATTTTGGACGGTGAGACGGGCTACATTTTTCAGCCGGGCGATGTGGATACGCTGGCAAATGTACTGGAGGAGGCGGCATCGAACGCGGATCGACGGCAGACCTTTGCCGAGCGGCAGCTGGAGCGTGCGGAGGCATACTATTCCATTGATGCCATGCGTCGAACACAGGAGCGCAATTATCAGGCGGTACTGGGAAAATTTGCACGTCGGAACAAAAAGCGTGACGGTGTGGTGCTGTACGATGGCGCGCAGGCAGAGCCAGCGATTGCTTGTGTGTTGAAACGCGATCCGTATGCACCGGTGCGTCTGATTTGCGAGAATCCGGAGGATGTTCAGCTGCGTCGGAAGCTGCTGGCTTATGCGCCGGAGAGGGCGGAGGAAGCGATGAAACAGGCAGAGAAGTATCTGTGCACCGGCGAAGATGCGGAAGCCGCTGCGCTGGCGCACCGCTGCGGCTGCAAGATTGTGCGGATGGAGTGTGCTCCGGACGGATTGGAGCAGGACGGAAACGGCAAATAACCTTTCTCATTCAAAACACACAAAATGTGCTTGCGCAGCTTCACGCGAAATAACATAGTTCACAATTTTGCGGCGAAAAGAGGAAAATCGCTTGTTTTTCTATAGATGGTGTTATAAAATATAGATAAAGTTTCCCGTTTTAACGGTGAGTGCGGAAAGGGGATCGAATAATGAATAATTTCGTTTTTTTCCACAACTCCCGCCGTCGCTGTGACGGTCTGTTTTCCGTACACCTGTATCGTATTTCTGCGGGTATTTTAGCTGATATGCAACCAATTTAAGCGTAGAATAACAGGGCGTCGTGCATCCTTGCACGGGGTCCTGTGTTGTTTTTCTGCGCAATTCGTTTTTCGCAATCGGGAGGGTTTCCAACATGAAAAAAGTATGTATTGTCATGGGCTCGGACAGCGACCTGAAGGTAATGGAGGGCACGATTAACAAGCTGCGTGATTTCGAGGTTCCGTTTGATGTACGCATTGTTTCCGCGCACCGTACTCCGGCTGCTGCCGAGCAGCTGTCCAAGAATGCAGTGGCAGACGGCTACGGCGTCATCATTGCCGCAGCGGGCAAGGCTGCTCATCTGGGTGGTGTTCTGGCTGCCAACACAACGCTTCCGGTTATCGGCGTACCGATTAAGTCCTCGTTTATGGACGGTCTGGACAGCCTGCTG
>CAVBHI010000349.1:0-8081 GCA_963595115.1 bacterium | reverse complement strand
GTATTCCGTTGTCACGGACATGCCGGTATTTGAGCTGGATGGCTCACCATGGCCGAAGAACGAAAACTGGCGATACGATGGTCAGACAACGATTCTGGACGGCGTAGCAAAGTCTACCAACACGGTGGCGGTACAGGTGCTGAAAAAACTGACGCCGGACTCTGCGTATGATTTCATGACGGAAAAGCTCGGATTTACGACGCTGAAGGACGCGGATCGCGACTACGCAACGATGGCGCTGGGCGGTTTGACTAATGGCGTTACCGTGCGCGAGATGGCGCAGGGCTACACAGCATTGGCGAATTACGGCAAGTATTCGCAGGCAAAGAGCTACGTCAAGGTTGTGGATGCCAACGGCAATGTTATTCTCTCCCATGAGGATGAGAAGGCAGAGCAGGTCTTTGATCGCAAGCGCGCAACGCCGTATTATATGAACGAAGTATTGACCAATGCCGTGGAAAATGGCACGGGAAAAATGGCACAGCTCAACGGCATTGACGTTGCCGGTAAGACCGGTACGACGACGGCGAATAAGGATCGCTGGTTTGCGGGATATACACCATACTATGTCGGCGTGTGCTGGGTTGGCTTTGACTCGTCAGAGGGATTGCCGGATCTGAGTGAAAATCCGGCGCTGCGTGCTTGGACAAGCGTCATGCAGAAGCTGCACGCGAACAAGGCATCTAAGAGCTTTAAACAGCCGAAAAATTTTGTGGAAGCGTCGTACTGTGTGGATAGCGGACTGTCACCGACGGAAATTTGTAAAAGTGATGTGCGGGGCGGGCGTGTGAAAACCGGCTACTTCTTCAAGCGCGACGTACCGGAAAAAGAGTGCGATATTCATGCACGCTATAACGGCTTGGCGTTGCTGGATCTGACGCGTAAGTTCCCGCAGAGCGTTCAGGTTACGGATCAGTATTATTGCTTTACCGGCAGCAATCCGGCGATTGGCGACGGACAGACGGTCAGCAGCCCGAACGGTTCGTATTATGAATGGTATCAGTCCTATCAGGCAAAGAAGGCGGCGGAAAAGGCAGCAAGGGCGGCGGCATCGTCTCGGTCATCGCAGAAGAAAAAGAAATCCAGCACAAAGACGAATACCAACAGCGATAATAGCGGCAATGGCAATAATAACAGCAATGGCAATAATAACAGTGCCACAACGCAATCGGCGCAGAGTTGGTGGGGTGATTTCTGGAAGGAGATTTCGTAACAAAGGCTTGCGCGAATGTAGATTTGTCGAAGAGATTGGATGGTGAACGCGAAGGAGCTTTCCGAATGGAGAGGGCTTTGGTATGCTTCCGTTGTCCAAGATAGAGTGCAGTCCTGTCTGTCCGGAGCTTGATTTTTCGATAGCGACTAGACATAAAGTAGGGGCGCATGGTACAATCTTGGTAGAAAAGTACGGTATATTGAGGATGGGCGGCACGACAGGGCTGCCCGCTTCGACAAAAAACAAATGATGATGGGAGACATAGCATGGGCGGATTTTTTGGCGTAGCATCACAGAATGATTGTTCGTTGGACTTGTTTTATGGAATTGACTATCATTCGCACTTGGGAACACGGCGCGGCGGCATGGCGGCATATGGAGAAAACGGCTTTCAGCGTGCCATCCACAATATTGAAAATTCCCCGTTCCGAACCAAGTTTGAGCGGGATGTTGACGATATGCGCGGACATCTGGGTATCGGATGTATTTCGGACTATGAGCCGCAGCCGCTGTTGATTCAATCGCATCTGGGCAGCTTTGCCATTACGACAGTGGGACGAATCAACAATTTTGAGGTGCTGGTGCAGGAGATCTATCGAGATCGTCCGGCGCATTTTCAGGAAATGTCCAGCGGACAAATCAATGCAACGGAGTTGGTTGCCGCGTTGATTTGCAAAAAAGCGTCCATTGTCGAGGGTATTCAATACATCCAAGAGGTTATTGACGGTTCCATGTCGCTGCTTGTGATGACCAAAGAAGGCATCTATGCGGCACGCGATCGGCTGGGACGAACGCCGGTTGTCATTGGACACAAGGAGGATGGCTACTGCATCTCGTTTGAGAGCTTCGCGTATTTGAACTTGGGCTATCAGGATTATAAGGAGCTGGGACCGTCGGAAATTGACTTTATCACACCAGATAAGGTGAAGGTAGTAAGTCCGGCGAAAAAGCAAATGAAAATTTGCTCGTTTCTTTGGGTGTATTATGGCTATCCGACCTCGTCATATGAGGGAATCAATGTAGAAGAAATGCGCTATCGCTGCGGCAGTATGCTGGCAAAGCGTGACGGAGATTCCGTAAAGCCGGATTTGGTTGCCGGTGTGCCGGATTCGGGTATCGCTCATGCGATTGGTTATTCCAATCAGGCACATATTCCGTATGGACGCCCGTTTATCAAGTATACACCGACATGGCCGCGCTCGTTTATGCCGACCAAGCAGAATCAACGCGATCTGATTGCGCGTATGAAGCTGATTCCGGTCAAGTCTCTGATTAAGGACAAGAAGCTGCTGTTGATTGACGACTCCATTGTTCGCGGAACACAGCTGCGCGAGACAACGGAATTTCTGTATCAGAGCGGCGCAAAAGAAGTACATATTCGTCCGGCGTGTCCGCCGCTGTTGTATGGATGTAAATATCTGAACTTCTCGCGCTCGAAGTCGGAGATGGAGTTGATTACGCGCCGTGTGATTCGAGAACGAGAGGGCGACAATTATACAAGGGAAACCGTGGACGAATACGCGAACCCGTGCAGCTGCAAGTATGCGCAGATGTTAGAGGATATTGGCAGGATTCAGAACTTTACGACCTTGCGTTATCATCGTTTGGATGACCTGGTTGAGTCGATTGGTTTGGAACCGTGTCAGGTCTGTACCTACTGCTTTGACGGCAGGGAATAATGTAATACCGATAAAATAAATGCGGTGTGGCAGGGAGGAAACCTGCTGCACCGTTTTTCTGTAGAGGAAAAGCAACATAGTATTTGTGCCGCTCGCGTAAAATGGAGGGAAAGGGAGGGGAACAACATGCAGAAAGCGGAGAAGATTGTGTGGGCATTGGTGCTGAGCATTGGAATTGCATTGACCGCACGGTGGGTGCGCAACAACACGGAGCTGGTACTTCCGACAATGGGAGTGGGAGAGGCAGCGCAGGCGGCAGGAGGTATCGTACAAGGGCAAGAAGGATTTGGGGAAGCGGTTGCGGCGTTCTCCCAGTCACTTTTGGGCGAAACAGACGGTGTGGTAGAGGTGAGTGTACCAACGATCGTACGTGGTGATAATGCGGACTGAATTCCGAATCTGTCCATCCTTCTTTGTATTTTGGGCGGTGTTTTGCCTGATGGATCGGGATGGATATCTGTGGTATTTCGTTCCGGCGGCGGCGCTGCATGAGCTGGGGCATGTGCTGATGATTCGCCTATGCGGCGGAACGATTTGCCGCGTGGAGCTGGCAGGTCCGGGGGTGTGTATGACTGCAATGCATCCACGCGGCTATTGCGGAGATCTGTTGATTGCGGCAGGAGGTCCTGCGATGGGGTTGGCGGCGGGATGGATGGGCGCGGCGCTGGGATGGACTGCGTTCAGCGGTGCGAATATACTGTTGACGGTCTTTAACAGTCTTCCGATTTTACCGCTGGACGGCGGATGTATGATGGTGAGCTTGCTTTGTATGACGCCGGTTGGTATTCGCGGAGAGGATGTGATACGTGCATTTTCACGAGTGGGTGCAGCGGGAGTTGCCTTGATTGGGTTAGTGGTGTTGTGGCAAACGCAGAGCAATGCAGCGCTGCTGGTAATTGGTTTGATTCTATTGTTTGGAAACGAGAGCACGCCTTGCAAACAGCGATGCAATTGCGTATAATAAGCGAAACGAGGAAGAAGAAGGGCTGTGACTTATGTTTGGACGAAGAAAACGGTCGGAAGGTATAGAACGTGTGGAACGCAGCAAGGTGTACGCTGTGATTCCTGCGGCAGGATCTTCGCGTCGCATGGGCGGTGAAAACAAGCTGTTGCTGACCATTGCCGGGAAACCGGTTTTGCGCCATACCTTAGAGGCGTTTGCTGCCTGCGAAGCGATTGATGGAATCATCTTGTCCTGTCGGGAGGATCAGATGGACGCATATCAGAGCTTCTGTGAGAGATGGCGTGTAGGAAAGCAGATTATACTGGCACAGGGCGGTGCGACAAGAGCCGAGTCGGTGTATCGTGGTGTGCTCTCTTGTCCGCCGGATGCGGCGTATGTGGCGATTCATGACGCAGCGAGACCATTCATCCGACCGGAGTTAATTGCGCAGACCGTGGAAACGGCAAAGCGTGATTCGGCGGCGGCATTGGCGGTTGCCGTAAAGGATAGTATCAAACGCGTCGAAAATGGGCGCATGGTGGAGAATGTGGATCGTGATTCCATTGTTGCGGTACAGACACCGCAGTGCTTTGATATTGATTTCATTCGCGCGGCGCTGCATCGTGTTGTGACAGAGAATATTTCGGTGACGGACGATTGTGGCGCGGCAGAACTGCTGGGTCAGCCGACGACTATTGTTGTGGGCGATTATAATAATATTAAAATTACAACGCAGGAGGATCTTGCGCTGGGAGAACAGATTTGGAGGGAGCAGCACGCATGAGGATTGGACATGGCTATGATGTGCATCGCTTAAAAGAAGGTCGTCGCTGTATCGTTGGCGGCGTGGATATTCCGCATACGATAGGATTGGATGGACATAGTGATGCAGATGTATTGACACATGCCATTATGGATGCATTGCTTGGCGCGGCAGCGCTGGGAGACATTGGACATTTGTTTCCGGATACGGACGATGAATTCTTGGGAATTGACAGCTTGATTTTGCTGCGGCAAGTACAGGAGCGATTGAAAGAGCAGGGCTATCAGCTTGGCAATCTGGATGCGACGATTATTGCACAAGAGCCGAAAATGGCACCGCATATCGAGACGATGCGGAAAAACATTGCGGACTGCCTGGAAACGGAGATAAGTCGTGTCAATATCAAGGCGACAACGGAGGAACGATTGGGATTCACAGGAGCAAAACAGGGGATTGCGGCACATGCCGTGTGCCTTCTGGAGGAAATCGAAAAAAGTCACGACAAACGCAGGAATAAATGGTGAACACGCCATAGAGCAAAAGACGAGATTTGGAAGCCTCTTTTGGATTCCAAATCTCGTTGGCTTTTCTGACGCTTTTTTCAACGCATTGTTTTTTGCATTTCGGAGTACTAAAGCTTGCTCTGCTTTCGATATTGCGACGGCGAAAGACCGTATTGTTGTCGAAAGAGCTTTCCAAAATAACTCGTATTACAAAACCCACAGGAAAGGCTGATGTTCGTAATATTGTTCGTTGTTTCGCGCAGCAGTTTTGCCGCTTGCGACAAACGATATTCATTGATGTACACCATAGGAGATTTCTGAACAAAGTGCTTGAAACAGCGAAAGCACTCGGTCTGACTGATATTGACCTGCTGCGCAAGCTGGTCGATGGTGATATTTTCGGAAAAGTGTTCATGAATATAAAACAATATGGATTTGACACGCATTTCATTCTTGGCATCGTGCTTGGAGTTTAGAATATCGGGAAAATCTCGGCAGAGATAGGTGAACAGACTGCTCCACAATCGGCTCACAATACTGATACATTGCAATTCCATGCAGGGTGTATCCTTTTCCAGTGTGAGCAGCTCGTGCAACGCGGCATGCACCGCCGGATGGAGCGGCATATCACGGGAAAGAACCAGACCGGGAAAATCTTTTCCCAAAATCGGTGCAAAGTATTTTTTATAGACCACACTCTCGCGGTCATGGGCAAGCAGAGCGGAGGAAAAAGAGAATACAAACATCGTTGCATCGGTGCAATCCGATGGCTGCTGTGCCATGTGCAGTGTGTTTGCGTTGATAAACACACAGTCACCCGGCTGGAGCAGATAGCGTTCGCCTGCGATATAGTAGTCCAGCTTTCCGGAGAGCAGCATGGCAAATTCAAATTCATAATGCCAGTGGCAGATGAGCATATGCTGCGGAAGCAAACGGTAATCATCAATGCAGTGCTCTATGGGGAAACCGACATCCTGATAGATCAGCGTTTCCCGAAGCTCGTAATCAACTTGAGGGGCTCGCATATATATCACACTCCTTGGAATGGTAGTATCGTTATATTTTGTGGCAGAAATAAGATAGTTGTAGTTGAACTGATGTGGTATTATCATAACATGAAGAAAACGTTCTGACAAGCCGAAATACTGGTGATGCGGCAGAACGTGTCAGCAGGCGAGAGACCTGCAAGGCTGAGTCAAAGAAAGGAATGTGAACCGATGAATCGTATTGAACGGATTAAAAACCGCCTGTTCCAGAAGGACTACTACACCAAAATCGAATGGTGGGGCGAGAACGAGACGATCCTGACCTCGGACGAGGTTCGCGCAGAGCCGCTGGTCGTAAGAAAGGCACTGGCAATCGAGCATTTGCTTCGCCATATGCCGGCAGAACTGAAGCCGGATGAGCTGATTGTTGGCAAGATCAACATGCTTTCGGTTGGTTATGGACGTGAGTTTCCGCAGTACGCGCTGCCGGAAGAAAAAGAGAACGGTCGGAAGAATGGCTTTACCGAGAAGAATGTTGCGGCAAAGCATCCGGCGGATTATGCAAAGCTGCTGCGCGTTGGTGTACGCGGTATTAAGGAAGAGATTTATGATGCGATTGAAAAGGAGTCTCAGCTGGAGAATCCGAACGAGGAAAAGCTCAATCTCTGGCGTGCAATGCTGATTAGCGTAGATGCAGTTGTTGATTTCGCACATCGCTATGCAGCCCTGCTGCTGAAGGAAGCAAAGCAGGAGAAGGACGCGCAGCGTGTAAAAGAGCTGCTTGAAATGGCGCGCATCTGTAACCGCGTTCCGGAATATCCGGCAGAAACCTATCATGAAGCATTGCAGAGCTTTTTCTTCCTGTTTGCCGCGTTCCACAGCTGCATGGAGGAGGTTGCCGTCGGTCGTCCGGATCAGTATTTCTACCCGTATTACAAGGAGGACATCGAATCCGGTCGCATGACGAAGGAACAGGCGGAGGAACTGACGGCAAGCTGGTTTGTTAAGTTCTCGGAGCGTGTTCAGCTTGATAAGGATCACTGGGAGTTTAAGCATTTCACGGCGATTGACGAGAATTATGACGGCGGCTGCCTGGATGATGTTGCCAATGTATTCTCCATGGAGAATGATGAGGACTATAACCTTGGTACGTCGGCAAACCACTGGGAGCAGAATGTCATTCTAGGCGGCGTGAAGGCGGATGGCTCGGACGCAACGAACGAGCTGACCTATATTATGATTGAGCAGTGGGCACGTCTGGAGCTGGTATCTCCGGTTATGTCGGTTCGTTTCCACAAAAACTCTCCGGAAGCTCTGTACGACCTGTGCGCTACTGTTTTGCGCAGAGGCAGCGGTGAGCCGACGATTTACAACGATGAGCAGATCATTCCGGGACTGGTTGCATCGGGTATTCCGCTTGAAGAAGCACGTGGCTATTCCAATGACGGTTGCTGGGAGGTACTGATTCCGGGCAAGACCAATTATCAGTACGGTCATGTACAGGTTCTGTTGCAGTTGGAGTACCTGCTGACCCGCGGCAAGAGCCTAGTTCGCAATCAGGTAGAAGCACCGGACTTTGGTGATCCGACCAAGTTTAAGGACTTTGAAGAGTTCTATCAGGCATTTCTGGCTTCCATTCGCCATGAAGTGGATCGCATTATGGTACTGCGCACGACTTACTGGTCGAAGCGTTATGAGATCGCTCCGTCAGTACTGTTCTCTGCGTTCCTGGATGACTGCATCCCGCGTGGTTTGGATATTGCCAACGGCGGTGCAAAGTGGAACATGTATACCTTCCTGCTGACCGGACTGTCTAACTGTGTTGACTCTCTGATGGCAATCAAGAAGTTTGTTTATGATGACAAGACGATTACGATGGAGGATCTGATTCAGGCGCTGTGGAGCAATTTCGAGGGTCAGGAACCGCTTCGTCAGATGCTGGTCAACCGTGCACCGAAGTTCGGCAACGATATTGCAGAGGTTGACGAGCTGGC
>CAVBHI010000348.1:0-5707 GCA_963595115.1 bacterium | reverse complement strand
ATCAGGAGGAAATCCAAGCCAGCGATGCCGTACACACCATTGCCGACGGTATTGCCGTCAAGTGCCCCGGCACAACAACCATGGAGCACATCAACACCTTTGTCGATGATATGATGACCGTTTCGGACTCCGACATCGCCTCCACCATTTTGCTGCTGCTTGAGCGCAACAAGTCGGTTGTCGAACCGGCTGGCGCCGCCTCTCTGGCAGCGCTGCTGTCCGGCAAGCGCGATTTCACCGGCAAGAAGGTTTGCTGTGTCCTCTCCGGCGGCAATATCGACGTGAGCTTCATCCACCGCATTGTGGAAAAGGGTCTTGTTTCGCGCGGTCGCCATATGAAATTTTCCACCATCATGCCGGACGTACCGGGTGCGCTGGAGACCTTTGCCGGAATTATCGCATCACAGAACGCCAATATCATCATGTTCCAGCATGACCGTGTCAATGCCAATCTGGATATTGACGAAGCCATCGTTCACGTCGTCTGCGAGGTCGGCGGTGTCGAGCATGGACAGGCGTTAATCCGTGCCATTAAGCAGCACGGCTACGAGATCCTGTTGAACGAGACCTGAACCTATTTTCATCGTACTTACAGAAGAGGCTGCGGATGTCCCGCAGCCTCTTGTCTTCTACCTGTATATTCGGTTCGTTTCCCTGTCGCAGCGCGATGAAACCGCACCGCTCCTGTATCCTGCATTTATCGGGCGTTGTCATTTGCAGTCGGATTGTCCGCTGTCCGGTTATTCTCCTTGTCATCTGTCGTATCGTTTCCGGTCACGTCATCCGCCGCATCCTCAATGCTGTCCGCTACATCCGCTCCAATATCCTTGGTATTGTCCGCAATTGAGCTATCGTCCGTTCCCGAACCGTCATTTCCCACAATGCCATCCCCATTCGGGTCTGCCGAGCCAAAGTCCGTTGTTGTGGTCTGTTCCTTCGTTCCATCGGTATCCGTCGTTTCGTTCTGCGTTGTGCTGCCGCATCCCGCAAGCAGCCCCAGCATCAATACCAACAGCACGGCAAGCATACCTTTTCGTTTCATCGGGTCATACCTCCTGCTTTCCTTTTCCCTAGTATGTCCTGATTTTTCGGACTTATACCAGCCGCATATGCTTCATATGACGATCCAGCACCGTGATAATGCCGCCGGTCAGCAATCCCATCGGAATTGAGGCAACCAACAGCAGCGGCAGATAGGCAATGACATTCCAGCTCTGCATAATAAACACCGCCGCCGCAACCTGTCCGCAGTTGTGCATCGCCGCCGCTGCCGCGCTGATACCATACATGGAAAACCACGTTCCGCGCTTGGGCAGAAGCAGCCATGTAATGGTCAACGCCAGTGTGCCGCCTGACAGACTGAATGCAAACGCCGTAATGCTTCCGGCAAACAATGACGCCAAAATCACGCGGCAAAATAAAATCGAAAATGCTTCCTTCGGTGTCAAAAACAGCAGGGCAAACATGGTGACAACATTCGCCAGCCCCAGCTTGATGCCTGGTACCGGAATCAACAGCTCCAGCGGAATCATGCGCTCCGCCAGAGAGAGCGCGAGGGCAAGCGCCGTGAGCACGCCGCACAGGGCGATTCGTTTGGTTTTACTCATCTCTGCTCTCACCTCACTGTACAACGGCATCAATGCCGCTTCCGTTATCGTCGCCATCCGCACTCGTAATCTTAATCAGCACGCGTGCCGGCAGGCACACCGCCGTATCGCCCACCTTGTCCACCCAACCGGTCAGTTCACAGGTGTGATCCGGACACTTGGAGTTGACAAAGCGCATCTTTGTTCCATCCACCTCAATGGTACAATCAATGCTGTGTCCCTCAAGGTGGATGGTATCTTGATAGCCGTCATCCAGCACAATGCGCTGAACCAGCTCTCCGTCCTTCCAAATCTCACCATAGGTGTGATCCGCCTGCATCATAGCAAAGCGCACCCAGATCAGGCATGCGCCGAGCAAAATAATCGCAAACACAATGAAATCGCCGAGACGAAATCCTTTTTTACTCTTCATATGAGTACTCCGTATTCAGGAGCGTAAAGCAGTCCTTCAGCCCGTCCGTCACATGCACGGTTTTATCACTGCACACGAACACCGCTTCAATGTCGTTTTCCTCACAGAACTTCTCTGCTTTTTCATATCCCATGACAAACAGCGCAGTTGTGAATGCATCCGCCTTGGTTGAGTTTTTATCGACAATTGTTACACTACGCAAATCACTCTGTGCCGGAGCGCCGGTCGCCGGATCGAAAATATGGCAGTAGCGCACGCCGTCCTCTTCAAAGTAGCGTTCGTAATCGCCGCTCGTGACAACGCTCGTATCACTTACCTCCAGCTTACCCAGATACTCTCCATTCGAGTCCGGGTCGGCAATGGCAACGTTCCAATCCTTATTGCCATCCTTCTTACCGACGGCGTAGATATTTCCGCCCAGTGCGACAATACCGCTCGTTACGCCTTTGTCCTGCAAAATCTTGAGAACATGATCTGCCGCATAGCCTTTACCGATACCGCCGAGGTCAATTTTCATGCTCTTCGGCAGGGTAACGTTGTTGCCGTTAATATGCAGCTTCGTATAATCCACCAGCTTACGCGCCTTTGCAATCTGTGACTTCTTGGGAATATGCGCGTTCTCCGTTCCAATCTGCCACAGGTCGGACAGTGGCGCAACCGTCGGATCAAAGTAACCGTCCGCCTGCTTTGCCAGCTCAGCGGCGGCGGTCAGAATATCCGCCGTGTCATCGGATACCGTTGCCACCCCAGTCTCATTCAGCGTATAAATTTCACTGTCTTCATTCGTGCGCGAAATTTCCTGCTCCAGATCGTTGATATACTGTACGCATTCATCCACCGCCTCCTGCGCCTCGCCGCCATAGACCTGAATGCTCATATAGGTATCCATAGCATAAAATTCCTGCGATGCCTCTTGATTCGACTGACTTGCGGACGAATCCTCGCTTGCCGACGAACCATTTGCCTGTGCACCGCAGCCGCAGAGCAGCGCTCCTGCCATGCATCCCAAAATTAGCCAACACAAACTTCGTTTCATGTATTGCCCTCCAAATTTTCAAATAGCTATGGCTAGCATATCACAGCTGACCGCCAGATTCAAGCAAAACCATTTGGATTCTGCAAAAAACGAGTCCGCTGCAAATGCAACAGACCCGTAAACCACTCCTATATTCTCCCGCAATACCCGCTTAATAGTAGCCGTAGCGCAACCAAAATTCAATCGTTATGGTCAATCCAAAACAAATAAAAAATGCGTATAAGAAGCCTTTGCTTACTTTGTTCGGTTCTTTTCGGTCACGCAGGGCTTTTGCCAATTCCAACACTGTTGATGGTGCCAAGCAGCCCCCGCTGCAAGCAGCATCAAAAACCACATAATAATCCCCCTCTTATAACCTCTCTACACTGCCGTCAGCTGTAATTTTGTAATACCGTCTCCCCTGCGTCTTTGTCGTCGCTCTCGGATGGAAGTAATTTCGCATTCCAGAAGGTGTCAAAATCTGCGGGGTAATCGGCGGGAAAAGTGAATGACCATAGACTCCTCCAAATTTAATATACTCGATATCCTCTGTCGTTTTGGTTACCTTGACCTCTATGTATCCCTTTTTCGCCCATACCATTCCGTTTGCCACCGTCGTTCCGCCAATCTCCTGCGACATTGTCACATTTCCAACGGCGCCAGCTTCCTCCGGATGCTCATCTACCACCGTTGTCCCTTCTTTTTCATACATAAATTTTCCATCTGACATACGATAATATTCCACATATGTCTTATAGGTCGCAGTAGCATCAATGATCTGCGATTCAGAATCAAACGCCATCCACGTAACCGCGGCTTGGTCATGATACATCGCCAGCGGCATAGTATTCCACTCCCACTGATAGCAAAACGTAACGCCATCCTTACTCGCTGATTTGAGAATGCACCCTCCCTTGCATTTCGGTGCTTCGGCAAGCGAGTGTGTCGCCGTAGTCTCACTCTGTTTTTTCACAGCAACAGCGGCAGTACCACTTCCCGCCAGCATTGCGGCACATAACAGCATTGCGAAAATCCGTTTCATCGCACTCCCCCGCTTTCTGATCGCAATTGTTGTCACACATTTTGGAATCCTATATTTTTATAATACTCTGTACACCGACTTTTGTCAATACATTTCACAAAACACTCTCGCATATCGCATTGTCTTTTGGCAAAAGTATCTATGCGCAAAAAGGACATCCGGTCATTTGACCAGACGTCCTCTTTGGATTCTCTTGTATTATTCGTCCTGAATGCGGTAGCACAGCGCCATCAGGGAATCGGAAAAATGCACATTTTCCACCACAACACCGATCTCCTCTTCTCGAAGCTCTGCATTGGTGAAATTCCAAATTCCCTTGATGCCTGCTCGAACCAAACGCGCTGCCAGCTCCTCCGCCGTTGCCCCCGGCACACAGAGCACCGCAATGTCTGCCTGCTCCCGTGACATGACGTTTTCAATCTCGTCCATCGCGTACACCGGAATGCCACGATAGGCGTTGCCGACAATATCCGGTGCGATATCAAACGCCGCCACCGGGCGCACACCACAGTACGAAAAGTTAAAGTTGCGCAGGAGTGCGCGACCAAGGTTGCCCGCACCGAACAAAATCGCCCGCCGACTTCCTGCAATGCCTAAAATGCGTTCCAACTCGATAATCAGCGTCTCCACGCTGTAGCCATAGCCCTGCTGACCAAAGCCGCCAAAGCAGCTGAGATCCTGCCGAATCTGCGAGGCAGTCAAACCCATACGAGCCGCCAAGTCCTTTGAGGAGATTCGACTGACGTTCTCCGAGCCAAGCCGCCGGAGATAGCGATAGTATCGCGGCAGACGCGCAATCACCGCCTTTGAAACGCTCTTCTGCTGATCCATAATACCCACTCTCTTTCTATTCTTTCATCCGTTGTTCCAATTCACTGTAAGAGAAGCTTGGTACCAGACCGAGAGTGCCGGAATGGTTCACACAGTCGCTTCCAGCGTCTCTCGAACTGCCTTGATAAAGCCTTCCGTATTGAGAGCCTGTACATGGTCTCCCTTTACGATCAACGCGAGATCCTTCGTCATTTTACCAGATTCTACAGTAGAAACACAAGCCTTTTCCAGCTTATCGGCAAAGTCAGACAGCGCCGGCAGATTATCCAGCTCACCGCGCTTGCACAGCGCGCCCGTCCATGCAAAAATGGTTGCGATGGAATTGGTCGAGGTTTCCTCTCCCTTGAGGTGCTTGTAATAATGGCGCTGTACCGTGCCGTGTGCCGCCTCGTACTCATAAACACCCTTCGGCGAAACCAGAACCGAGGTCATCATGGACAGCGAACCATACGCCGTCGCCAGCATATCCGACATAACGTCGCCGTCATAGTTCTTGCACGCCCAAATGTAGCCGCCTTCCGAGCGAATCACGCGGGCAACGGCATCATCAATCAGAGTATAGAAATACTCCAGACCCAGCTTTGCAAAGGTCTCCTTGTACTCCTTCTCATAAATCTCCTGGAAAATATCCTTGAAGGTATGGTCATACTTCTTAGAAATCGTGTCCTTGGTCGCAAACCACAGATCCTGTTTGGTGTCCACGGCAAAGTTAAAGCACGAACGTGCAAACGACTCAATTGATCCGGTCAAGTTATGCATACCCTGTACGATGCCGGAGCCAGTGAAGTTATGCACCAGCT
>CAVBHI010000347.1:0-5484 GCA_963595115.1 bacterium | reverse complement strand
CCTTTATGGACAGGAAACACAGCACTTCGCGCTGCGCATTCAGGGAGATTCGATGATTGGCGCGGCAATTCTGGACGGCGATTACATTGTGGTTCGTCAGCAGAATTATGCGCAAAACGGACAGATTGTCGTGGCGATTATTGATGACGAGGCAACGTGCAAGCGCCTGGCAGGGCGTGACGGACATATTTGGCTCATGCCGGAAAATTCGTCCTATGCGCCGATTTTGGGTGACAGCTGCACGATTTTGGGCGTTGTTGTCCGCGTGGTTCGCCGATATTCGGTATGAGACGATGACGCTGGAGGATGAGATCCGCTTTGTGCGCGGCATCGGACCGAAAAAAGCGCAGGCGCTGGAGCGACTGGGAATCCGCACGCTGCGCGATGCGCTGGAGTTTTTTCCACGCGGCTATGAGGATCGCACGGTCGTGACCAAAGTATGCGACTTGACGGAGGGCGAGTGCGCCGGTATTCATGCGGTTGTGGGCGCACCGATTCGGACGGCGCACATCCGTCGGGGAATGGATGTTTCCAATGGCATGGCGTATGACCAGACCGGCGCGGTGAGTCTGCGTTTTTTTAACAACCGTTATGCCGCGACCGCCCTGAAGGTCGGACAGGAGTACGCGTTTTATGGGCGCGTACAGCGGGAAGGGATGCGCTTTGCGCTGATCAATCCGGAGTTTGAACCGGTGGGAACGGGAAAAAAAACCGGACGGGTGATGCCGATTTACTCGCTGACGGCAGGGCTGCATCAGCGGGATATAGAGACTGTGACGGCGGCAGCGCTGCATGTGCTTCCGCCGGAGATGGGAGATTATCTTCCGCTGCACGTGCGGGAGCAATTTCATCTGCCGCCGTTGCGTGTTGCGCTGCATCAGATTCATCGTCCGGCAAACGGCGAGGAAGCGGCGCAGGCGCGCACGCGGTTGATTTTTGATGAGCTTTTTTTGCTCTCGTGCGGTTTGGGACGGCTGCGGGAGCGGCGCGTCGGCGTGCGTGGGATTGCTCTGCGCGATATGAGCCTGCGCGCGTTTTATCGGGCGCTGCCGTTTTCCCTGACCGGAGCGCAGCGGCGCACGATAGAGGAATGCTGTCTGGACATTTCTGCCGGACATCCGCTCAGTCGTTTGGTGCAGGGCGACGTCGGCTCCGGCAAGACGATGGTGGCGGCGGCGCTGTGCTGGCTGATGGCACATAATGGCAAGCAGGCGGCGCTCATGGCGCCGACAGAGCTGCTGGCACAGCAGCATATGCAGACGCTGACACCATTATTTGCGCGGCTGGGGGTGCGTTGCGGTCTACTGACCGGCTCTATGACACCAAAACAAAAGCGCGAACGGCAGGAGCAGCTTGCCGCGGGCGAGCTGGATATTGCGATCGGCACACACGCACTGCTCAGCGAGCAGGTGCACTTTGCCAATCTGGCGTTAGCGGTCGTGGATGAGCAGCATCGGTTTGGCGTGTCACAGCGGGCGGCACTGACCCAAAAGGGAGAGAACGTACATCTGCTGGTCATGTCGGCGACGCCGATTCCGCGCACACTGGCGCTGCTTCTGTACGGCGATTTGGATGTCTCGATTATTGATGAGCTGCCGCCGGGACGGCAGACGATTGAAAGTTATGCGGTCGGGCAAAATATGCGCCGCCGCATTGACGCATTTATTGACAAGCAGTGTCAGCTGGGCGGACAAGTCTATGTTGTCTGTCCGCTGGTCGAGGACGGCGAGACGGAACGCGTGAGCGCGGAGCACTGCGCCGAACGTCTGCGGCAGGTTCTGCCGCATCGGCGGATTGGTTTGGTGCACGGACGGGCAAAGCCCAAGGACAAAGAGACGGTGATGAAAGCGTTTGCCGCCGGAGAGCTGGACATTTTGGTCTCGACAACCGTCATTGAAGTCGGTGTCAACGTCCCGAATGCAACGCTGATGGTGGTGGAGGATGCGGACTGCTTTGGGTTGTCCCAGCTGCATCAGCTGCGCGGACGCGTGGGGCGCGGAAGCCGACAGTCGTACTGTATCTTTTATGGTGTCGATCGCGGCGAAGGGGCAAAGCGGCGTTTGGCAACGCTTTGCCGCACGAGCGACGGCTTTGCGATTGCACAGGCGGATCTGGAGCAGCGCGGTGCGGGTGATTTTTTCGGCACGCGGCAGCATGGACTGCCGCCGCTGCGCATGGCGAGTCTGGCGGACGATACACGGCTGATTCAGGGGGCAAAACAGGCGGCAGATGCACTGCTGCGGGAGAATCCGGATTTATCCGACTACCCGTTGCTGCGGGATCGTGTGGAGCGTATGTTTCGGCGGGCAGGTGAGGGAATATTCAACTGATGCAACATAAGAAAAATGAGAATCTGCGGAATAAATACATTGTTTCGCAGATTTTTTACATGGTATAGGCATGGATTCTAGCGGAAAGATAACGGGAGTGCGATGAGAAAAATTAGCACATGCAAATCTTGACCGAAACGGATTGTTTTTGTATTCATGGAGTAGAATAATACCCGATGGGCAGGTATACTAAACGAGAAATGAGGAGTGCCGCAGGGCACTTTTTCAAAGGATTATGATTAGCTTGAGCTAACAAAAAATAATGAGGAGGGAGCCCTATGAGCGTCGTGATTATCGGTGGCAATGACTGCATGGTCTGCCGATATAAGAACCTTTGCAAGAAGTATAACTGTCGTCCGAAGGTGTTCACTCAGATGACAAGCTCGATGAAAGATATGATCGGCAGTCCGGATCTCCTGATTCTGTTTACCAATACGGTGTCACATAAAATGGTGCGGTGCGCGATGAGCAACCTCAAGGGCAGCGAAACCATTGTGGCGCGTTCTCATTCCAGCTCCATGTCGGCGCTTAAGAGCATTCTGGATGAGCACGCCGCTTCGTGAGGAGGCAGAACCGATGCTGGAACAATCCATGATTGCCTATTGCGCACCGACACTGGCTGCGCTTGCGACCGGAAATTTGTTCACGTGTGCCTGTGAAGATCTGGAAGGATTAGAGGGTCAGGTGGCGCAGTGCAACGGATGCCTGAATTGTCGGGGCGTGCTGCTCCGCGTGCTCCATGCTTCCGGAGGGAGGGCGCTGGTCTACGTATTCCGTCCGCGCAAGCTGTGGAAGGATTTGAAAGCACCGGGAGTGAAGGAGTTTTTATTGGAAAACGGCTATCAGCCGGATACACTGTGCGGACTGATTCAGCAGCTGGCGGAACGCGTCAGCCGAGGGAATGGTTTCCCGCACGAAATTGGAATCTTTTTGGGCTATCCGCTGGAGGATGTCCGCGGATTCATCGAAAACAAAGGCAACAACTATAAGTGCGCCGGTTACTGGAAGGTATATTCCGACGAAACGCAGGCAAAAGCAATGTTCGACAAGTTTCGTCTTTGCAGCCGGGTGTACGGAAAGCTGTTTTTGCAGGGAAGCTCCTTGCAGCAGCTAACTGTGGTCGCATAATAGGGGTTCCAATATATTTTTTGAAAAAGAGGTAATTATCATGAGCAAAGTAGCAGTTGTTTATTGGAGTGGTACAGGTAACACGCAGGCAATGGCAGAGGCTGTTGTCGCTGGCGCAAAGGATGCAGGCGCTGAGGTTGATCTGCTGAATTCCGACGAGTTCGGCGCAGCAAAGCTGGGCGAGTACGATGCCGTTGGCTTTGGCTGCCCGTCCATGGGTGCAGAGCAGCTGGAGGAGTCCTCCTTTGAGCCGATGTTTGCTGAGTGCGAGTCCAAGCTGGGCGGCAAGAGAATTGCTCTGTTTGGTTCCTTCGGATGGGGCGACGGTCAGTGGATGAGAGAGTGGCATGATCGCTGCGACGCAGCCGGCGCAAACGAAGTTGTTGACTATGTTATCTGCAACGAGACTCCGAATGACGATGCTCTGGCTTCCTGCCGCGAGATGGGAGCGGCTCTGGCGAAGTAAACCACAGTGAGAGTTGACATCTCCTGAAAACATATCATTCCATAGTAGAGGAAAGCCCTGCCGAACCGGCAGGGCTTTCTGCATGAGTAATATCGAACATAGAAGGCAAAAAAGAGCATCCGAATACTGATATGAACCCAGCATTGGGGGACATATCACGTTCGGATGCTTTTATACGTACCGTGATTATAAAAATTCAGATTCCGATAGCGGATTTCCAAAGCCGTCGCGGTGATCCTTGCGCAGGACATTTGGAACAAAGCGTCGGGCAAAACGTCCCTTTCCGCGATGCTTCACATAGAAATAGCCGATGACGGAAAAGGTAATTGCGCCGATAAAATTGACGAACAAATCCTTCATGGTGTCGTACAAGCCGATGTCCAGATAGCCGCCGTATAATTCCATCCAGTCTTCGCCGTTGACGATGAGTGATTGAATATCGACATGAACTGGAACGTTTTGTCCGGTGGGATTGAGGGCAATGGAGTGAATGGAACTCAAGAATACATCCTTTTGTGCGTCGGTGTGCAGAAAATAGTCGGCGGCAAATTCAAGAAACTCCCACAACACGCCGATGGTCATGGAAAAGCAAAATGCGACAACGGCAACAAACAGCGGCGACAGCTTGATTAGGAATCGGTCGCTGCGGTTAAACAAATCGACAAGAGATAAACCGATTGCTGCCATCAAAAAACCGTTCATGGTGTGCAGCATGGTATCCCAGTGCGGTACTTTGAGATAAAAGGCGTTGATCTCACCCAGAATTTCCGCACAAAAGATAAACAGCATGATAATAATCGCCAGTGTATTGGGAATCAGAATGCC
The DNA here is from genome assembly GCA_963595115.1 of bacterium. Taxonomy (GTDB): domain Bacteria; phylum Bacillota; class Clostridia; order Oscillospirales; family Butyricicoccaceae; genus Butyricicoccus_A. The sequence continues at coordinate 735 of CAVBHI010000347.1, read as the reverse complement.
CAGCCTGCGCTCAAACAGATATGGTACGCCGAGCAGGAAGAGGGAGAGAATACACAGAAAGACGTTCTCGTAATTATGATTAAACAGCTGACGGATGGCGCACAACACAATGGCGGCGGAGAGCAGAAGGTGAAGCAGCGGACGGCGAAATTGCGGTGGAATCATTGTGTTACCTCATCCGCCTCGCGCCCCTCCAGCGCGGCAAGCGCATATTCCAGCGCCAATGCCATCTTGGCGTGCTCCTCCTCTGTTGCGGCGTCATCAATGCGCTGCTTGAGGTCACGCGTGACCATGCCGAGAATGCCTTCGTCTGTCTCATAGCGGTATAGATCTCCCTGAGGGACGGAGTCATCTATGATCTGTACATGGAAAAACGTCTGTTGAAGCGAATGCAGCAGAACATCAAAATCCGGCTGGAAGCAGGAAGTGCCCACCAGACGAATGGTACAGGCGACGTTCTTCGGGGCAGTCGGCAGACGCGGCAGTAAATACTGCACGAACGACACCATGGACAGCAGACTGCCCATCGGGATACGAATCTCTTCAAAGCGGATGGCAGAGGTCGGAGTAAAGTCCAGCGTGGCAGTTCCCTTGTCTACCGTACCGGACAGATAGCCCTTGACACCGGTCTCTGCGGAAGAGGTCGGCGAAAAACAGCCGGGACAGCTCAACGCGCTGCCGCCAAGGCGAAATACGCCGCTGAATCGATGATTGTGACCGAGAGCGATGTAGTCA
>CAVBHI010000346.1:0-4238 GCA_963595115.1 bacterium | reverse complement strand
GTGTGATTGGTGTCGTGATGTCCGCGTAAATTTCACGGCAAAGCGGGACGATGGAATATTCCTTGGCGTATTCCTGAATTTCAGAGGTGGATGGTTTTAACATAGTGGTTCGTCCTTTCCGTGTGGAAAATAGTGTGCGGGGCAATAAAAAAAGCCCTTATCCCCATAAAAATCAACAGGGACAAAAGCTGGAAAACTTCTGCGGTGCCACCCAAATTGCCGTACTACGACCACTCTCCACACACAAGCATGTGTGCCTCCGGAATAACGGCAGAGGAAAGCCGTCGGTGCCTACTGCTCCGCATGGAGGTTCAGACCGCCCTCGCGAGTCCATTCAACCGGCAGGATGACACTGTGATTTCACCACCCACAGCTCTCTGAGGAAATCCAAGATTCCAGTTTACTTCTCTCGTTCACAGGTTTCGTCTATTAACACAATTATAGTAAACCCGATGAGCGGATTCTGTCAAGAAAAAAATAAAAAATTTGCAAAAAAGAGAAGAGGGAGCGGAAGGGATTGGAATCGCATACGATCAAAAATCATAGGGAATCTATAGGAAAACAGAGGAGCGGGTGGAGGGAAGGGCAAAACCTCTTGTCAAAATCACTGATTTCTTTATGGAAAGCGGGGAACAGACTGAGCGAGACGTTAAAATGATGCCACTATACACGAAATATAGTTGAAAAATCAACGTGTTGTGTTATAATATCAGCGTTATATTCTATGCATACTGTGCCGTCTCATTTGAGAATGATGTGTAGAATACCATATGTGCATATCTTGGAGATAAGGATGCATGAGGAGAAATGAGAGAAAGGTGGCTAATGGAGGAATGAATCTTAAGCTTGATGAGCTGATTCCCAATATGGAGGAATATCTGAAGAGTGACCGCAGAAAGGATCTGCATGAGGCCAACGCACAGGATATTCACCATGCACTGTCCAAGTCGATTATGGCGGGCATCGCTGACGATTGGAAGGAAAGCATTGCAATGCACAACGAGGCGAGACACGCGTATTACATGTCTGCCGAGTTCTTGATCGGTCGTGCGATTTACAACAACCTGCTGTGCCTTGGCATTTATGATGATGTGGAGAAGCTGTTCCAGAAGCATGGTCTTGACCTGAACATGCTGGAAGAGGTTGAGGATGCTTCGCTGGGCAACGGCGGTCTTGGACGTCTGGCAGCATGTTTTCTGGATTCTGCCGCGACGCAGGATCTTCCGCTGGACGGCTACGGTATCCGCTACCGCTACGGTCTGTTCAAGCAGTATATTCAGAACGGTTTCCAGATGGAAACGGCGGATGACTGGACGCGCTATGGCGATCCGTGGAGCATCCGTTATGACTCGCTGGCGGTCAACGTCAAGTTCGCGGATCAGACCATTCGTGCCGTTCCGTATGATATGCCGATTATCGGATATAAGACGAAGAACATTGGCACGCTCCGCCTGTGGCAGGCAGAGTCGCTGACCTCGTTTGATTTTAATGAATTCAACGAGCAGCATTATGATGCATCGGTACGCGAAAAAAACCGTGCAGAGGATATTTCCCGCGTGCTGTATCCGAATGATTCCACGGACGAGGGCAAGAAGCTGCGTCTGAAGCAGCAGTACTTCTTCTGCTCGGCATCCTTGCAGGACATGATTCGCAAGTTCAAGGCGATACACGGCTCAGATTTTAGCCGCTTTGCCGATTTCAATGCGATTCAGCTTAACGACACCCATCCGGTTATCTCGATTCCGGAGCTGGTTCGCCTGTTGACGACCTACGAGGGCGTGGAGTTCAACGATGCGGTTCGCATTGCGCAGAAGACCTTTGCGTACACCAACCACACGGTTCTGCCGGAGGCGCTGGAGAAGTGGAGCAAGCATCTGCTGATTGCAGTTATTCCGGATGTTTACGACATCATTGTGCGCATCAACAATATGTTTATTGATGAGCTGTCGCATCAAAGCTGTTCGGCGGACTTTATTCAGAGCGTGCAGATTATCAAGCACGATCAGGTGCACATGGCAAACCTGGCGATGTATGGTTCCAGCTATGTCAACGGCGTTGCAGCGATCCACACGGAAATCCTGAAGAGAGAGACGCTGCACAGCTTCTATGAAATTTGGCCGGAGCGCTTCCAGAACAAGACGAACGGCGTTACGCCGCGCCGTTGGCTGGCGATGAATAACCGTGAGCTTGCCGCGCTGCTGACTCGCCTGCTTGGCTCGGATGAGTGGGTGACGGATCTGTCGCAGCTCAAGAAGCTGGAGAAGTACGGCGATGACAAGGCGGTGCTGGATGAGTTCCTGGAAATCAAGCATAAGAAGAAGCGCCAGCTCAGCCTGTTTATGCTCAAGCATGACGGCACGGCGCCGATCAAGGGTTCGATTTACGATATTCAGATTAAGCGTCTGCATGAGTACAAGCGTCAGCTGCTCAATGCGCTGTCGATTTTGTATCTCTATTTCGGCTTGAAGGACGGCTCAATTCAGGACTTCTATCCGACAACCTTTATCTTCGGTGCGAAGGCAGCGCCGGGATATGTCCGTGCCAAGGGCATTATCAAGCTGATTAACGAGATCGCCCGCGTAGTAGAAGAGGATTCTGATGTGCGCGACAAGATCCGCATCATCTTTGCCTCGAACTACAACGTATCCTATGGTGAGAAGCTGTTTGCTGCGGCAAACGTATCTGAGCAGATTTCGACCGCCGGCAAGGAAGCATCCGGTACTGGCAACATGAAATTCATGATGAACGGCGCGGTTACGTTGGGCACGCTGGACGGTGCAAACGTTGAAATCTTCCAAGAAGCGGGAGAGGAAAACAACTACCGTTTTGGCGGTACGGTAGAGGATCTGGAGTATCAACAGCATAACAATTATATCCCGTATAATATCTATAACAATGACCCGAAGATCAAGCGCGTTCTGGATTCGCTGGTCAACGGTATGCTCAACGATGGTGGAACCGGTGTATTCCGTGAGCTGTATGATTCCCTGATTCACAAGGTGGATTGGGCGCAGACGCATCCGGATCAGTACTTTGTACTGTATGATTTCCAGAGCTATGTGGATGCAAAGCTTCGCTACAACCGTGATTACAAGGACACCTACGCGTTCGCGAAGAAGTGCTGGATTAACATTTGCAACTCCGGTAAGTTCTCTTCCGATCGCACCATTCGTGACTACGCAAATGAGATCTGGCACATTGATCCGATTGAGTTTGCATAAGATGAAAATCTGTTGATGAATCAACGGCAGTCGATGCGGCAAGGAAAGCCGTATCGACTGCTGCGAATGAGTGATAATATGGTTTGTGCAGAAAATAAGACATGTGTGATGGACACTGTGGGAAGCGCATCCAACGTGGTAGAACGAGTGGTAAATGCCTCCGGCACGGTTCGAAAAAACTTTGATGCGATTGACATCTGCAAGCTGATTGCGGCGTTATTTGTCGTGGGAATTCATGCGGAACCATTGGAATCGTTTAATTCTCTGGCAAATTATGCCGTGTTTGAATGCCTTTCGCGCTTTGCCGTGCCGTTTTTCTTTGTGTCGTCCGCGTTCTTCTTTTTTCGCGGCGGCGTGGATGGGAAAAAGCTCAAGCATTATGAACAGCGGATGCTGATCTTATATGTGATATGGTATATTATGGCGTTTCCGGTCACGTTTATGCGCAAGTATTCCGTGTTCTTTACGGAGTATGATCTGTCGGTGGCAATATGGAAGTCTCTGCGCGGGCTGCTGTTTGCATCCAGCTTCCGCGGCTCGTGGTTTCTGTCCGGCTCGATGTTCTGTGCCGCTGTTATCTATTTTTTGAGTAAGAAGCTGACAACAGAGCAGATTATGAAGATCGGCGGCGTTTTTTACGCCTTCTGCGTGCTGACCAGCACCTATGGAAATTTGATCTATCGGGCGGGATTTGGTGACATTTACGACAAGTTTCTGTTTTATTTTGCGCACCCATATACCAGCATCATCACTGGCTTGCTTTACTTCACAATCGGCAAATATTTTGCCGAGCATGAGCAGGAATTTGTGCGGCGGGATACGCGTCAATATGCGCTTCTCAGTATGATTACCCTGTTGGCGATGTTTGCAGAGGGGATGATTGCCAAGCGGTTGGATTTGGTTGTCTCATCGGATTGTCTGATTATGCTCATCCCCAATGTCTGGTGTCTGATGACGCTGGTGCTCAGCGCACAGGTTCGATTTAAGCACGTAAAGGAAATTCGAGCCAGTGGAGTC
>CAVBHI010000345.1:0-6370 GCA_963595115.1 bacterium | reverse complement strand
GGCTTGGATTTCCTCCTGATGGAACGACTGTGCAATGGCAGGCGCTCCCTCCGCCTGTACGCCGATAACCTGAATGCGTGGGTTGATCTGCTTGACACAGGAGGCAATACCGGAGAGCAGTCCGCCGCCGCCTGCCGGAACGAGAATGACATCAACCGCCGGAAGATCACGAAGAATTTCCAGACCAATCGTGCCCTGTCCCGCGATGACATCCTCGTCATCAAACGGGTGAATGAAGGTTGCGCCGGTTTCCTGCACAATGCTCATTGCCTTGGCATAAGCATCATCATAGCACGATCCGGACAGCACGACATTTGCGCCGTAGCCCTGCGTGGCGGAAACCTTGGCAATCGGCGTGGAGCGCGGCATACAGATGGTCGCCGGAATGCCGATGCGGGAGGCGGCAAATGCGACACCCTGCGCGTGGTTTCCGGCAGAGGACGCGATAACGGACTTGAGATCACCCGCCTCATAAAGCTTCATGATTTTATTGTAGGCACCGCGCACCTTAAATGAGCCGGTTTTCTGCTGATTTTCACACTTGAGATAGACCTCCGCGCCGGTCATGCCGGAGAAGGTTTGAGACGATTCCAGTGGGATGTTATGCACAACAGAACGAAGTCGCTGAGCGGCTTCGTCAATATCTTGAATGCTAATCATAGTTCTTCCTCCATAACTCCTAAGAACAGGGTAGTTTATAACACGGATATTCTATCATTCTATCTAATTCATTGCAAGCGCATTTGGTTGTATTTCATACAAGTTCCTGCTATACTGAATATGATATAATTCGTGAAATGAAATGAGGAGTGGACCCATGGCACATTATGAACTGCATACCTCTCAGCTGAGGGAATATGTCAATCGTTTGAAGGCGGGAGATACCGTGTCACTGACCGGTACGGTATATACCTCACGCGATGCGGCGCACAAGAGAATTATGGCATCGCTGGAGCAGGGGGAGACGTTGCCCTATGACCTACAGGATTCGGTGGTGTATTACGCCGGTCCGACACCGGCAAAGCCGGGACAGGTGATTGGTTCGTGTGGTCCGACGACGGCGGGGCGAATGGATCCGTTTTCTCCGACGATGATTGCAAACGGACAGGTATGCATGATTGGAAAGGGCGTGCGCAGCAAGGAAGTGCATGATGCAATGAAGCAGCATGGCTGTGTGTATATGATTGCCATTGGCGGCGCAGGTGCGATTATTGCCGCGTCGGTCAAGCAGCTGGAGGTCGTGGCGTATGAAGATCTGGGCTGTGAATCCGTGAAGAAGCTGACGGTGGAAAACTTCCCTGCAATTGTCGCAATGGACACGGCGGGAGGAAGCCTGTACGAAACTGGAAAAGAGCAGTTTCGGCAGGAATAAGGCGTATCCTGCTGTCGGCAGCAGCCTGTTGACCAACGTCAAAGCGAAAGAAAAAGAAGAAAGAAACGCAATGGTATGAGCGAGAAAAAACAGCAGAAATTCTGTGGAAAAATGCGGGAATGTACGCATTGACACCGCACGGTTTTTAAGATAGAATACCATTGTGAATTTGACGGAGAGGCTATGATGGGGAAGGAGCAAATTGATGAGCAGAGCATTTGAAACCGATGTTCAGCGGTTGAAATACCGGATTTTGAAGGCAGTTGCCACGCATGTTTTAGAGGAAAATATGGGCAATTGCTACTACGATATTCCTCATGAGATTATTCAGGGCAAAAAAGCGACAATGCGCTGCTGCGTGTACAAGGAACGGGCGATTGTCGAGGAACGCGTACATAACATTCTGGAGGAGAGTGAGCACGTCATTCAGGTCATTGATATTGCCTGTGACGAATGTCCGATTGAACGCTACTCCGTCAACAACTCCTGCCGCGGATGTCTCGCACATCGCTGCATGAATGTCTGCCCGCGCGGCGCGATCAGCAAGGCGGACAACGGTCGGGCAAAGATTGATCCGGAAAAATGTGTCCGCTGTGGACGCTGTGCGACGGTATGTCCCTACGGTGCGATTACGGAGAACATTCGCCCGTGTGAGAGAAGCTGTAAGATCGGGGCAATTCGCGTCGGCGATCAGCAGAAGGCAGAAATTGATTACGATAAGTGTATCAACTGTGGCTCGTGTGTATCCCAGTGCCCGTTTGGCGCTGTCGTTGATCACTCGAATCTGGTTGACGCGATGCATTTGGTGGGGGCAGCGGATCGCCGCGGATACTATGCCGTCGCCGTCATTGCACCGGCAATTGCCTCACAGTTCAGCAAGGCGACAGTTGGACAGATCAAGACGGCACTGCGCAATTTTGGCTTCCATGATGTGGTTGAGGCGGCGTTGGGTGCAGATATGGTTACGCGCAAGGAGACACGTGAGCTGGCGGAAAAGGGCTTCCTGACGTCATCCTGTTGTCCGGCGTTTGTGCGATACATTCAGCAGCATGTGCCGGAGATGGCAAAGCATATTTCGCATAACCTGTCGCCGATGGCAGAAATCTGCCGCTACATCAAGGAAAACAGCGCGTGGCCGGTAAAAACGGTCTTTATCGGACCGTGCACGGCAAAGAAGTATGAACAGACGCTGCCGCATGTCAGCCCGTGGGTAGATTGTGTCATCACGTTTGAAGAGCTGCAGGCGATGCTGGATGCTGCCGGATTCCCGCCGGAGGAGCAGGAGGATTTGCCGGTTGATGATGCATCGTACTTTGGCCGTATTTTTGCGCGTTCCGGCGGTCTGTCGGAGGCAGTGGCGCAGAGCGCCAAGGAACAGGGACTGGACATCAAGCCAAATCCGGCTGTGTGCAGCGGCATTGAGGAATGCAAGGTAGCGTTGCTCAAGGCAAAGATGGGCAAGCTATCCGAAAACTTTATCGAAGGAATGGCATGTGCCGGAGGCTGTATCAATGGTGCCGGTGCGATTAGTCATACGCCGCGCGACAAAATGTCGGTCGAGAAATTCGGTCGAGAGACGCGAAAAGAATCCATTAATATGTCGGTCAACAGCTATCAGACCAAGTTTTAAGTACATCAAGAACAAAAAAAGACCCCAAAAATCCTGCCGAACGATTCCGGCAGGATTTTTGGGGTCTATTTCTGTAATTGTTATGCTTCGGGAAAGGGACACGATATAACCCGTACGGTGCGATGTTGTATCCGGTCGTGTGGAAACGGTGGATGGTATTGGGTCAGATGTTGTGACGATAGCGTCCCCAGCGGCGCGTACCGAACAAAGCCGTGACCAGTGCGAAGATGGAAAACAGCAGCCAAACCAGGACGGCAGCGCTCCATCCGAAGTGATCCGCAACGATACCGATGCCATAGCTTGACAGAGCAGAGCCGATGTAGGCAGAGCAATTGAGTACGCCGGTGATGGAGGAGGAACGTCCGATAGCGCCGAAATGTACCGGCATCAGGTTGATAATCATGATGTTTGAGCCAACCATGCAGGTGCTGGCAATGGTCATCATCACCAACGAGAGAATTGCGTTGCTGTTGCAGACGAAATACAACAGCGTCAGCGAGAGAATGGTACAGGAAAAGAATGCGATAGAACCATTCAGCTCATTGTGGATATGATTTTTGGCAATGGCTTTGGTGATGAATACGCCGGTGATGTTCAGCAGAGGCAGGATAATGGCAAGCGCAACGGAAATTGATGTGCTGAAGTGGAAGTTATCCGTCAGCAGAGATGGAACCCAGGATTGAATGCCATCGCGTACCATGCCGTGTGAAATGGCGCTGACCACGGCGAAAATGACACCGGAGACAATCATGATTTGCAGCAGGCTTCCGCCGGACTTCTGTTCCTGCTCATTGAGAACGATGGTTTCGGTTTCTCCGTGCTCCTGTGTTTCCCGCTCGAACCAGCTCATGCGGACAAACCAGAGTATGGAGACGAGCAGCATCAGAACGGACGCGATGAAAAAGACGCTGCGCCAGCTGGAGGTAGCCAGCATGACAGATGCCACACAATAGATAATGACCGTGGCGAGGGGGAAGGTGATGGCAGCGTTGCTGCACGCCCGCTTGCGATAGCTTGGCGGCATCATTTCCGCGAAGATGCGGGCAACCGGAGACCAGACGAAGGACTGAAATACCCCGTTGAGCGACCAGAGAACCAACATCAGACCATAGGTGCTGCTCAGTCCCATTAACAGATTGAGTATGGCAGAGCCAAGGACACCGGTGAATATCAGCTTTTTGGGGCTGATGTAGTCGCCGATAATGCCGCTGAAGATCTGAAACACACCATAAATGCCGCATAAAGCAGTGCCGATCAGACCTGCCTGTGCTTTGGTCAGTCCCTCTTGCAGGATAATTTCCGCCATGACGGAGGAATAGCTCAGACGTCCGAACAGGGCAGTGGTGTAGGCGATGGCGCACAGAAGGAACAGGCGGGATGCCAAGCGTTCCGGACACACACGCCGGAGAATGGGCTGCGATTGATCCTTGGAGAATGAAACCGGATCAGTCTGGGGCGAAGCCTTCTTGTGGGAAAGCGCAGCGGTATGAGACATGATAAAAATTCCTCACTCATCGAGGGCGTATCGGAAACGTCAAAGAATTTGACAATCGTTTGAGACGTTCTGACAGCGCCGAAAAATGGATTTCTTTTAAAACGGATACAGTATACTGCGACTGGCTGTAATTGTCAATTTGCAAAGATACTATAATTGAATCTCATTTTATAGGAGTTTCTTGCATGGTTTTAATAAAGAACGAGAAGGAAGGGCGGCGTGGGCAGGGAATGACTGCATAGAGAAAACGGATACTTCTGGAGCAGAAAAGCGGGATTTCTCGGCGGGAAATCCGCAAAAAACCATTGAAGTATGCACCGATCTGTCGTATAATATGTCAGGTATATCGAACGACAGCGTGCAGAAGCGCAGCAGCGGAGCTGCACGGAAAAACGACTGGCGTGCAAGAGGACAGAGCGTTTACTGCACGGACAGAATATAGTTGAAATCACCAACGTGGAAGGGAGATTCGCACAATTATGGTCAAACTGTTTGACGGCGGCGCCTATTTGGTGGGCGGAAAAGAAATTGTAGCTGAACAGGACGCGGCGAAGGTAGAAAAGCTGACCGGTCATGCTGCCAATAGGGAGGAAGCAAAGAAGGGAACGATTGCGTACTCAATTCTTTCCTCGCACAACACGGCAGACAATATGGACAAGCTGAAAATTAAGTTCGATGCGATGACATCGCATGACATTACTTTTGTCGGCATTGTCCAGACGGCAAAGGCATCCGGTATGGAGCGTTTTCCGCTTCCGTATGTCCTGACCAACTGCCATAACTCGCTATGTGCAGTGGGGGGCACGATCAATGAGGATGACCATGTATTTGGTCTTTCTGCGGCGAAAAAGTATGGCGGTATCTACGTGCCTCCCCATTTGGCAGTCATTCACCAGTATATGCGTGAGAAGATGGCAGGCTGCGGCAAGATGATCCTTGGCTCAGACAGTCACACGCGCTACGGCGCATTGGGCACAATGGCAATCGGCGAAGGCGGCGGCGAGCTGGTAAAGCAGCTGCTGTGTGATACCTATGACATTGCCTATCCGGGTGTTGTTGCGATTTATCTGGACGGCAAGCCGAATCCGGGTGTTGGTCCGCAGGATATTGCGCTGGCGATTATCGGCGCGGTATTCCAGTGTGGCTATGTGAAGAATAAGGTAATGGAGTTTGTCGGTCCCGGCATCGCGTCCATGACGACGGACTACCGCAACGGTGTGGATGTTATGACGACCGAAACGACCTGTCTCAGCTCGATCTGGTGCACGGATGACGATACCAAGTCGTATCTGACGATGCATGGACGCGGCGAGGATTACAAGCCGCTGGCTCCGGCAGAGGTTGCGTATTATGATGGTGTAGTCTATGTAGACTTGAGTACGGTTAAGCCGATGATTGCGCTGCCGTTCCATCCGAGTAATACGTATGAGATTGACGAGCTGAATGCAAATCTCGGCGACATCCTCCGCAAGGTAGAGGTGGACGCACAGCGTCTGATTGGCGGCAATAAGGAAATCAACTTCAGCCTGACGGATAAGATCGTGAACGGTAAGCTTCAGGTACAGCAGGGCATTATTGCGGGCTGTGCCGGCGGCGGCTACACCAACGTGATGGAAGCGGCGCATATTCTGCGCGGCGCAAACTGCGGCAATGATGAGTTTACGCTGGATGTATACCCGTCCTCGCAGCCGGTCTTTATGGATCTGATGAAGAAGGGTGCGCTGTCGGAACTGATGGCAGCCGGTGCAGTTGTTAAGACGGCGTTCTGTGGTCCGTGCTTCGGTGCAGGCGACACACCGGCGAACAATGCGCTGAGCATTCGTCACACGACGAGAAACTTCCCGAACCGTGAAGGCTCGAAGCCAGGCAATGG
>CAVBHI010000344.1:0-9059 GCA_963595115.1 bacterium | reverse complement strand
GCCGTCGCCGTCAATCCGACCGAACGGCGTTTCGGAATCACAACGCCATGTGCTCCCGCCGTCTCTGCCGAGCGGATAACGGCACCGAGATTATGCGGGTCAGTCAATCCGTCACACAGTAAAATCAGCGGCTTTTCTCCGCGCTCTTCCGCAGTATGTAAAATATCCTCCAGCGAAACATAAGCATGGGCGGCGGCTTGCGCAATTACGCCCTGATGCACGCCAGTTTCACTCATCGCATCCAGCTTGCGGCGGTCACACTCAACCACAACCGCACCCGATGCCTTTGCCATTGCTACAATATCCGCCATTCTTCCGGACACATCTGCGGACAAAAACAGCTTATCCACGGTTTTTCCCGCACGCAGCAGCTCCATAACCGCATTGCGTCCCTCATACAGCATCAGATCCTGCTTCTCCTCTGCTGCCTCCGGACGTCGTTGTCCCGCATGGCGATGATTTTTTTTCTTCGGATTCATTCGATCAATCCCCATTTTTCAAATAGTCATGATTAGTATAGCACAAAAAACTCCAACCGAACAGAAAAAGCGCGGAAATTCTCGCTTGACGGCACGCACAAGCTGTCCTCGGCGCGCACAACAAAAACGAGACGGCACGTGCCGTCTCGTCCATTTGCTCTTGAAGATAGAAACAACCTATTGTATATTGCCATTCGCATCGTACACTGCCGCACCCGTCGCGCTCGACCACGCGGTACGGTCGGTATACACCGTCACCGCTTTCGCGCCGCCGTCCGACTGCGCCGCAAGCTCACTCGCATCCGTTGTAAACACGCGCGAGAAGGAAGCATACAACACGGAGAGATCCTGTCCCTGCTCTGCCGCGGTAGTCACATCCGTATCCATCCACAGACTCACCGGAACGGAGCCCGCCGCACGCAGCAGCTGCTGAAGATCCGTCTGCAACGCCACGCGGAACTCCTGCGGCTGTGCAAACGAAATCAAATCTGTCTGTCCCGTCGGAAAACAGAACTCGTCCAGCACCAATTCATCGCACCCACTCGACACGCCCGCTGTCACAATGTCCGCCAGATACTGCACCGCCGTACTATTCGTCGGATCAAGCCAGCGATGATTGTTCTCGTCCAGCCAGTTCGTTCCCACGCTGGAATACCAACAGGACAGATTGCTGTTCTGCCGCGTTGCCATGTCGTCACGGAAGCAGGTAATACGTCCGATCACGCGAAGCCCCGCCTTCTTCATCTGCGCAACACGGGTCGAAAATCCATCGGCATATTCCGCCGTAACCGCCGATGTATCCACCGCCGATGTCGTGACCTCCGTGCACAGCCAGCCATCGCTGGTTTTCAAATCGACGATAATCGCATTCAGCGTCCCTTGCGCCTTGAGCGAGAGCAGTTGTTGGTAAACCGTGTCATCGTTCACCAGCTCCTCTGCCGATACCGTCATCGCCCGAAGGGACGACGCCGTTGTACCGGATGTCTGCGTTTTCTTTGTCGTTTTCTTTGTCGTTTTCTTTTCCTGTTTTCCGCTGTCTGCGTCATCGGTTGCAGCGGAAGCGCCGCTGCCGTTTGCGTACTGGGAATAATCCACCAGTCCGGCGCTACTGCCCTCCGCCGCAAGAACGCCATAGCGATCGATGACATGCGCTCCGTTTTCATCAAAGGTCAGACAGCGGAAAACAAGAAAAGCGCTCATGAGTACCACCGCAAGCAGAATAATAACAACCAACCTGCCCGTTTTCCGGCGCTCGTTCCTGTTATTTGCTTTTGGTTTCCTCATGAGCGGTTCTCCTATCGTCTGCTATTATTTACGATACTTATTTGCCTTCCGGCTTCTTGGTAGCGGCATCCTCTGCTGCCACCTGTTCCGCCGTCGCCTTTTCCGCAGCAGCAGCCTTCTCTGCGGCAACCTTTGCCGCCTTGTCCGCCTTCTCCTGCTGTGCAGCCGCCTTGTCCGCAGCCGCCTTGGCTTCCTTATCCGCAGCCGCCTTCTTGGCAGCAGCCGCCTTGGCAGCAGCCTGCTTCTTCTTCATTTCCGCCAGCTGCTCAATCTTCTCCTTGGTGTGCCACGGCTCAATGACGTGACGCGGACAAGCCTTCGCACACATCTGACAGCCCTTACACTTGGTGTAGTCGATGATCGGCACGTTACCGAATACATGGACTGCATCAAACTTACAGGTGTGCTCACACAGCATACAGCCGATACAGCCGGTCTCACACGCCATCATGACTGGCTTGCCCTTTTCGTGGTTCGAGCAGTCAACACGAACCGCATTCTTTGCCGGTACAAGGCTGATAATGCCCTTCGGGCAAGCAGCGACACACTTCGAGCAAGCGGTACACTTCTCGTCGTCCACGCGTGCTACGCCATCCTCAACGTGGATCGCATCGAACGGACAGGCTGCCTCACAGGTGCCCAAACCCAGACAGCCGTTCACACACTGCTTGTAGCCATTGTCAACACGCAGTGCACCCAGACAGTCATGAATGCCCTCGTACTTTGCACGAATCTTAACATGATCCAGGCTGCCGGCACAGTGTACATGCGCGACCATCTTATCGCCTTCCTGCACCTCGACACCCAGAACCGCAGCGATCTTCTCCGCTGCCTCCGCGCCGCCGACCGGGCATCCGTTGACCGGAGCCTTACCTTCTACAATCGCAGCCGCCAGACCAGCACAGCCCGGATAGCCGCAGCCGCCGCAGTTCGCGCCCGGCAAACACTCCTGTACTGCCGGAATACGCTCATCGACTTCGACGGCGAATACCTTGGATGCAAATGCAAGGATCAGACCGAACAGAAGGCCCATGATGCCGAGCACGAGCACCGCAAAAATGATAGTATTCATAATTTCAGTCTCCTATTCCCAAGTTACCAGATCTTCATGCCGCTGAATCCGAGGAACGCCATGCAGAGCAGGGATGCGGAAATCAGGGCAATCGGGAAGCCTTCAAAACACTCCGGAGTCTTCGCCGATGCGTCCAGGCGCTCACGAATGGAAGCAAACAGAACGATTGCCAGCGTGAAGCCGAGACCGCCGGTGACGCCGTAAACGACCGACTCGATAAAGTTATAGCCATTCTGGATATTCTGTAGCGCAACACCAAGAACCGCACAGTTCGTGGTAATCAGCGGCAGGAACACACCCAGCGCCTGATACAGAGCCGGCATGGACTTCATCAGGAACATCTCAACGAACTGTACCAGCGTCGCAATGACCAGAATAAATGCAACCGTCTGCATAAAGCCCAGACCGAGCGGGATCAGAACAAACTGGTTGACCAGCCACGTGATCATGGAGGCAAGACCCATAACGAAGGTTACCGCCATGCCCATACCAACTGCCGTGTCGATCTTCTTGGAAACGCCGAAGAACGGGCAGCAGCCGAGGAACTGAGAAAAGATAAAGTTGTTGATCAGAATTGCACCGAGAGCAATGGATAAAATCTGTGTCATGTTCGATTACTCTCCTTTCTTCAGCAGCTTCTGCATTACCGCGATCACACAGCCCAGCGTCAGGAAGCCGCCTGCCGGCAGGATCATGATGGTCGCCGGCTGAGACAGCAGCACATGACCCAGAATCGCGCCGCTGCCCAGGAACTCACGGATGACAGACAGGATGCACAGCGTCAGCGTAAAGCCAAGACCCATGCACAAGCCGTCAATCGCCGACGGGACAACCGGCGTCTTGGACGCACAGGACTCTGCACGACCCAGAATAATACAGTTTACTACGATCAGCGGGATAAACAGACCCAGTGACTCCGAAAGGCTCGGCAGGAATGCCTGAAGCAGCAGGTCAACGGTCGTTACAAAGCCCGCAATAATGGTGATGTATGCTGCGATACGAACCTTGTTCGGGATAATATTACGCAGCAGAGAAATAACAATGTTGGAACAAATCAATACGGCGGTTGCCGACAGACCCATGCCGACACCATTTACCAAGGAAGTCGAAGTCGCCATGGTCGGGCACATGCCGATCAGCTGTACCAGTACCGGGTTGTTGGTAACGAGTCCTTCCTTAAGCTGTTTTGCAAAATTCATGTTACGCCCCTCCTTAGCTCAGGCTGGCAGCATAATTTGCCGCCGCATCAACGCCATTGGTTACAGCACGGGAGGTGATCGTCGCACCGGTCAGAGCCTGAATGTCGCCGCCATCCTTGCTTACCTTAACCGAGCCGTCTGCCGGAACGCCAGTGAACTGACCATAGAACGACTCCTCCGTTGCCTTTGCACCGAGACCCGGCGTCTCACCGCTGCAGCTCAGGATCGAAATGCCCGATACCGTGCCATCCGGCAGGATACCAACCATCATATCAACCGCGCCGCCAAAGCCGGTCGGGGTAACTTCTACACAATAGCCTGCGTTCGCACCGCTGGCATCCGTCATCTTATATGCCGAGGCAACCGTGACGGTCGCATTATAGCCCTCTGCCGTTGTTCCTTCCGGAACGTTCAGCTGCTCTGCCTGACTGTCCGGAATCAGCGCGGCCAGCGCATTTTCCGTCTTCAGCGCCGAATTCTTCGCAATCGGCTCTACCGTAACCGCGTTGACTGCGCCGAGAACCAGCGCGACAACCAAGGTGATTCCGCAGAGGATGCCGCCGAGCTGTACATATTCGTTCTTCTTCTGTGCCATGTGACTCAGCCCTCCTTCTTGGTCTTTGCCGGTGCGCCGAACTTGGTCGGGCGAGTGTACTTGTCAATCAGCCAAACCGTGCAGTTCATAATCATGATGGAGTAGCAGACACCTTCCGGATAGCCGCCCCATGTACGAATCATAAAGGTCAGCAGACCGCAGCCAACACCGAAGATAACCTGACCCTTCTTGGATACCGGAGAGGTAACATAGTCGGTTGCCATAAAGATAGCGCCGAGCATCAGACCGCCACCGAACACATTGTACAGCATGGACTCTACATTGCTCAGACCTGCCGACGGAACCAGCAGCGTCAGAACTGCAACCGTCAGAATATACGCCGCCGGAATGTGGATCGTAATAACCTTGCGATACAGCAGGTAGATGCCGCCGATGATCAGCGCAAGGGCAGAAACCTCACCCATAGAGCCGCCGACCTGACCCAGGAACATATTTGCCAGCGTTGGCAGTTCGTCCTGTGCCGTACCCTTCAGGATTGCCATCGGGGTGGCAACGCTGATGGCATCTGCCGTCGAAACCAGACCGACTACACCGTGCGCGGCAACCCATGTCGTCATGGCTACCGGCCACGATGCCATCAGGAAGGCACGACCAGCCAGCGCCGGATTGATAAAGTTTTTGCCAATGCCGCCAAACAGCGCCTTGGCGAAGATCATCGCGATGCCGTCACCGACAATCAGCATCCAGTACGGAAGCGTGACCGGAACGACAAACGCGAGCAGAACACCGGTAACGGCGGCGGACAGGTCGCCAACGGTGTTCGGCTGCTTGAGAATCTTATTGTACAGAGATTCAAATACCATGCAGGCGAGCACGGAAACAACCGTCATCAAAATCGCGCGCGGTCCAAACACATAGGTGGAAACACACAGCGACGGGATCAGCGCGATGATGACATCGAGCATGATCGAGCGAGTATCCTCACTGCTCTTGATATGCGGGGAGGATGAAATTACAACATTACTGAAATCATACATATGTACTTCTCCTCCTTACTTCTTCGCAGCTTCCGCTTCTGCCTTGCGCTTCGCCTGAACGCGCATCTTCGCCACGCGGAACTGCTGAACCAGCGGGATACGCGCCGGACATACATACGCACAGGAACCGCACTCAATGCAGTCGAGTACATCATATTCCTCGCAGCCAGCCAGATCATTCTTTGCTGCGTACATATTCATGTAAACCGGTGTCAGATGCATCGGGCATACGCCGACACAGCGTCCGCAGCGGATACACTTCGGATCATCGACGCGCTTATCCTCGTCCTCCGCAAAGGCAAGGTAGGCGTTCGTGCCCTTGATCACCGGCGTATCGGTTGTAAACTGCGCGTTGCCCATCATCGGACCGCCAGCCAGCAGCTTGTTCGGCTTTTTCTTAAAGCCGCCGCAGGCATCAATCAGCTCGGTAATCGACGTGCCGATGCGCGCCTCCAGGTTCTTCGGTTCCATAACCGCAGAGCCGGAAATCGTAACAACACGGCGCAGTACCGGCATGCCCTTTGCAAAGCAGCGATACACCGCGCCGGTGGTATCAACATTAAATACCGCGCATCCCGCATCTGCCGGCAGCTTTCCGGACGGAACCTCACGACCCGTAACCGCATTAATCAGCTGCTTTTCTGCGCCCTGCGGGTAACGGCACTCCAGCGGAGCGAGACGGATGACCGGATCGCCTGCAATCAGCTCTTCAATCTTGGCAAACGTGTTTTGCTTATTCAGCTCAATGCCGATAAACGCCTGCTTGACACCCATGATCTTGACCAGGTAACGAGTACCCTCAACGATCTCCTCCGGACGCTCCAACAGCAGGCGATGATCCGATGTGATATACGGCTCGCACTCAGCGCCGTTAATCAAAATCGTATCGCATTTGCCGATACCAGACTTGATTTTTACATGAGTCGGGAAGGTCGCGCCGCCGTGACCGACGATACCGGCATCCCAGATTGCCTGAATGCGCTCTTCATTGGTCATGGAATCAAAGTCCTTCGGCTTGACCGATTCATGAAGTCTGTCCTCGTGGTCGTTCTCAATCACGATAGACATTACCTTCGAGCCGTTCGGATGGAGCATCGGAGCTACGTCGATTACCTTGCCGGAAACCGAAGCGTGTACCGGTGCGCTCACAAATCCGCCGGCCTCTGCGATCATCTGACCCATATCAACGATGTCACCCTTCTTCACCAGCGGCTTTGCCGGTGCGCCAATGTGCATCGAAACCGGAAGAATGACCTTATCAGGTGCCTTCAGGACTTCGATCGGCTTTTTGTTTGTTGCGGCCTTAAATCCCGGATCATTTTTAGTACCAGGATGGATACCGCCACGAAACGTGTACGCCATTATGGATTCACCTCTCTGTTCATTTTGTGCGAACCTTGTGTCCGCACGATGGACGTTATACGAACAGACGGGGCAGCCGTCCCTCCGCAATCAGGCAGGGCTGCCTCGTCAACGATACATACCTATTGCCGGACATATCGTTATATACTAAATTATACCGATTCTCCCCCCGCTTCTCAAGGTCTTAAACGAATTTATTTGAAAAAAATTGGTGGTAATTCGGTTCTTTTTTGGCAAACTCCCTGAGAAATCCAGTTAATCTTTGATAACTTTGCCCAAAAAGGCTCAAATCTCCGCATAAATTTGCCACAATCAGGAAACGATACCAGTACATCCTTTCCTACCGAAAGAAGCGGAGGCATCGCTGACCGCGCCTCCGCATCCATTCTTTGCGTTTTCCGCCTTGCTCACTCCAGCACCGATAGCTCCGTTTCCACCGGGTCCAGCATACTGCCCACATAGATTCCCGATGCCTTCGCAGCGTCGTTCTCCTGCTTCGGCAGGGACAGGCACATCACACAGCCCTCGGACTGCGCGTCGGCGATATGATATAGCTGTCCCCCGTGCATTTCGGCAACACGAACCGCAAACGGCAAGCCAAGCCCCCAATCGCGGTCGAGCAGGCTGCTGTCGTTCATGCGCCAGCCGTCGCGCATCCGCTGCACGGCTTTGCGCGGCATTCCCGCCCCGTTGTCTTCGACACGCACCAGCACGCGCTCACCCAGCAGCGCCGTTTTCAGGATGATATGATCCGCTCCCGCCTGAATGCTGTTGACCACCAGCGTCAGCAGCGCCGCCTTGAGCAAGGGCGGATCTGCTGTTACAAACAGCTCCTGCTCCGTCCATGCGCAAACATTGTAGCCGCGTGCGCGGAGCGCCTGCGCCGCCTGCTGTACCAGCTGTCCCATATCGCAGCTCTCCGGCGATAGCGGCAGACCGCTGCCGCTCAGCGCCTCGGTGTGCTGCGCCTGCCGCAAAAGCTGCATCGCGGTATTGCGGATTTTTCCCGCCTCTTCTTCCGCTCCTGCAATCGTCCGCAGCCTCTCTACCGCGTTGAGCAAATGCTCCGCCTTTTCTCGCATACGCAGCGCACTGAGCAGCAGCGCCGGAGACGCCTCCTGCATTCCTTCCAATATCAGCAGCGCTTCCGTTTCCAGCGGAATCATTTGAATCTGACAGCGCATATGTCCCAAATCCGCCGAAACTACCTGCATTTCTTCGCTGTCAATGCAGGTGCGAATCGCCTCGCACGCAGCGTTTGGAAGCCAATCCTGCACCGAATAAAAGCCGCCGCTGTCCAACATCGGCTCACACGCCTGCGTGTGGTGCAGTACCATCATGTCCTTGGAAACAATTGCCGCAGCCTTGCGGCACTGCTCCATTGTGTGCATTAACCAATCGTATCGTTTCATATCTTCCCCCCAGCATCCCCCTCTTTCCCTCACAATATCACCTCAATTCGACAAATTATTATCCGTATTATAACAGATTTCTCGCCACTTTGAGCGGAATATGAAATTTTTTACGAAATATTTTTGCAATTTCTACAGTTAAGACATTGCAGATACCCAATATTTTGGTGTATAATGTGTTCGTTTAGAAAAGGCACACTTTTAATCAATCAAGGAGGATATTACTACTATGGCTATCAAAGTAGGTATCAATGGCTTTGGCCGCATCGGCCGCATGGTATTCCGTGCAGGTCTGAAGAACCCGAACATCGAATTCGTTGCTGTGAACGATCCGTTCATGACGCCGGATTACATGGCGTATATGCTGCGCTATGACACGATGCACGGTCGCTACGACGGCACCATTGAGTACACTGATGACGCAATCATCGTGGACGGCAAGAAGATCCTGTTCCACGCAGAGATGGATCCGAAGAATATCCCGTGGGGCGCGGACGGCGTTGATTACGTTGTTGAGTCCACCGGTGTATTCCTGACCAAGGAAAAGGCACAGGCTCACATCGACGGCGGCGCAAAGAAGGTTATCATGTCTGCTCCGTCCAAGGATGACACCCCGATGTTTGTTATGGGCGTCAACCAGGACACCTACACCAAGGAC
>CAVBHI010000343.1:0-11430 GCA_963595115.1 bacterium | reverse complement strand
CTTCCTGAACCCAAACAACACCTGCCGTTGCGCTCTCTGCCTGTACTGCCATCTGGGACGAGCCGCTGCCGATGTGCATGAAGGACACGCCATCCGGTCCAAGCACGTTGAAGCAGTCCGAAACCAGAGCCATGATGCCGGAGCAGAAGCAAACCGCTACGTCAATGTATACGGAGAATGCGTTTACCAGACCCTGCGTTGCCGGATGCGGGGTCTCTGCTGCTGCCGCAGACGGAGGCGTCTCACCAAAGCCAGAGCCAGAGGAGTTTACCGCACGCTTGACGCCATAGGAGAATGCTGCACCGAGCATACCGCCGAAGATAGAATGTACGTTGAACGCGCTGCCAACCATCATTACGATGGTAGCCGGAACTTCACTTGCATGACCGACCAGAACAATGACCGTAACGATGCCGTAGCCGATGGTCATGAACGGTACAATAATGGTAGAGAACTTTGCAATACGACGGATGCCGCCCGAAATAACCAGGAACAGCAGAACAGCCGTAACTGCGCCGGTGATGATGTGAGACAGACCAAAGCTGTTCTCAAATGCCATTGCGATGTTGTTTGCCGACGGACCGGTTACCAGAAGCGGTACGCCAATCGTTGCAAAGAGGGCAAAGCAAACTGCCATGAACTTGCCCAACGCCTTAACCGGGATGCCGCGCTCCATGTAGAAGTACGGACCGCCGCGGTACTGACCGTCCATCTTGACCTTGTAAATCTGACCAAGAGAGTTCTCGGCGTAAGCGATTGCGGAGGTAACTAAAGCGGTAATAATCATCCAAAATACTGCGCCCGGGCCGCCATACATGATAGCGACCATGACACCGCCGATATTACCGACGGCTACGCGGTACGCAGCAACCGAACAGAAGGTCTCAAATGCAGACAAACCAACCTCAGAGCTGTCACCGTGTGTCAGCAGATGCCATTGCAGCTTCACTTTCGTGACGTTGCCGAATTTCATCATGATACAGTACACGACAGCCAGACCAAAGGTCAATGCGATCAGTGGTGTTGCCCACAACGTATTGTCGATTGTCATAATAATAGATCTGATATCCATTACTACTTGGCTCCTTTCTCTTTCCGGCGGATTCATGAAACGGCTGCTTTCCCTTCAGCCAAACCATAACGTTCTCCCTCGACCCGACCCGAACCGGATCGAGGGAATCGTTATTGCTGCCCAATAAATCCTGTGATTGATGATAAGTTTCTTTTATCCTTCAAACAATCCTCGTTCTCGCAAAGAATTGTTATCCAGCAAGCGGTTGAAAACGAGTCGTTCTTTCCCTTAGCGACCCTTTACGCCCAGATCCAATACTTCCTTCATGTACTTGATGGACTTGCGCATACCGTCGATCTCCAGCTGACGACCTTCCTCGATGGTGTAGCCGGACAGCGGCAGCTCGATTTCCAGATCAATGGTATCCAGCTCAGCCGGTGCATGCTCGCGCAGCTCCTTCATAATGGCAATCAGGTCAACCTCGCCGTCGCCCAGTGCGCAGCCCAGAGAATGCGTGCCATCCGGATCGGCGAAGATGCGGTTGTCGCAGAAGTGGATGCAATAGCAGTACGGAGCCATCTTGCGAACGCAGTCTGCAATGCCCTCTGCCATCATCAGGGAGTTGATCGTATCGCAGCAAGCGCCAATCAGCGGGTGATTCAGCTGCTCTACCATCCAGATAACCTCATCAGCAAACAGGTCGCAATGATTCTCAATGGCAATCTTCATGCCGTACTTCTCGATCGTCGGAAGATTCTTCTTGAACTCCAGCACAATGTCAGACATCTGTTTCATTGCCTCCGGGCACATGCAGGCATGCGACAGCGGATGCGGATGCTCCACGTCCGTGCTGTACTTGACCAGCGTGCAACCCAGCTTGTGTGCGATTTCCAGCGACTCGGCGATGGTGCAGTTGACGCGCGGGTCAGACGGCGCATTGAACGAAATGTTCAGCTCCAGATCCAGACCGAGCTTCTCTGCCTTTGCCTTAACGGCAGCCAGATGCTCATCCGACAAGTCGTCATCCAGGTCAACCAGCGTCATGTGGATAACCTCAATGCCTTCCTCTACGCACATATCCATCAGCTTATCCAGATCAATAACCTTTTCAAAAGCAAAGGTCTTGCCCTCGCTCTGGAAGCCCCAGCTCTCGCCCAGACCACTCAGATGCAGGGTGTAGGTGTGCATACCGATTTTGAAACGGCGCTCTGCTGCTGCCTTCGACATTGTCTTGCTCATAAAATTACTCACTCCTGTTGTTCGTTGTGTTTGCGGTCATCCTGTTCTCTCTTTTCCCGTTGCAGAATGCCCTTTCGTTATAGAATGAAACCCTTTTGCATCACAGCACCGGTTCGGCGCAGGGGAATGCTCCCCCTGCCCGACCGCGTGCGGATAATACATGGATTTCGATCCGTCTGTTTCAATCGTGTTTGCCTTGCCGCATCAAACAATCTGCTTGAAGCACGGGCAGTCACGATATGCCTTCGGCGTCATACCGGTC
The DNA here is from genome assembly GCA_963595115.1 of bacterium. GTDB lineage: Bacteria > Bacillota > Clostridia > Oscillospirales > Butyricicoccaceae > Butyricicoccus_A. The sequence continues at coordinate 8,917 of CAVBHI010000343.1, read as the reverse complement.
ATATTGTGGAATGCGCGGGTAAACGTCGAATTGCTGCTGTAGCCAACCATAACGGCGATTTCCATCACACTGAAGTTTGTGTTCACCAACAGCTCCTTGGCGCGGTTGATGCGGATACAGCGCAGATAGAAGCTCGGCGAAAAGCCCGTCTGCTGCTTGAACCAATCGTTGTAATAGGTTACATTGTAGCTTTCAATCTTGGCCAACTGGTTGACCGTAATCGGGGTATGATAATACTCGTTGATGTAACGGATCGACGGCGCTGCACAGCTTTCCAGCAGCTTGCTGTACAGATAGCTGAACAGGTATCGAATGGACTGACTGTCCGGATTCTGTCGCATCTCCGACTGAATCAGATCGACAAGCTGGTTAATCTGTCCCTGCATCGGGACAATCAGCGGGTAAGACAGCAACACGCTGTCCTGACTTTCGGCAATGCCATCCGCCAGATCAATTGCCAGCAGCTTTCCGATGTAATTACATCTATGTACCATACCCACTGGGATAAAGCACAGCTCCTGTGGAGTTACTTCGTATTCGGCGTCTCCAATCAGAATATCCATCTTTTCCTGTAGCGGTACGAGAATCTGCGGATACTCGTGGGTATGCGCTCCACTACATTCATAGCAAACGCGAATGTTTGCCTTCTGGCTCATGAGCCTCATCCATCCTTTCTCTCTGTCGTCCCTTGCCTTCGGCAGAGTTAAATGACTTTCTCAACGTGCTGTCTTACGATGCCGCGGCAGCGCTCCATCTGTTCCGGCGTCGGCGCTTCGATGTCCCCCAGCGGGTAGGTGCGTCCCAGCTTTTCATAGGTCGCAACGCCCAGCTTGTGGTACGGAAGCAGCTGAACATGATCCAGATGGGTCAGACCGGCAGCAAACGCGCCAATCGCGTTCAGTTCCTCCGGTGTATCATTGATTCCCGGAATAATCGGTGTGCGGATAACCAGCTTGAAGTTCTCTTCCATTTTGTTGGTCGCACGAAGGTTGTTCAAAATTAATTCATTGTCCACACCGGTGTATTTCAGATGCTGTTCCGAATCGAACAGCTTCAAATCCACAAACGCGGTGTTGGCATATCGCAGGACAGCCTCAACGGCTTCCCACGGCGCAAAGAGGGAGGTTTCAATTGCGGTATCGTAGCCCTCCTTGCGGCAGTTTTGCAGGATTGCCCGACTGAAGTCAGGCTGTGCCATCATCTCGCCGCCGGACACGGTGATGCCGCCGCCGGACATGAAGAAGAACAGCGAATCCTTTCGCGCCTCCTTCATGACCTGCTCAACGGTCATCACTTGTCCATAGACGTTCGTGTCGGTTTTCTCAATCTCAAAGGAATGGCTCTCCGGTGTCGAACACCATTGGCAGCGCAGCGGACATCCTTTTAGGAATATGACAGTTCGGAAGCCGGCTCCGTCGAACGTTGAGGAACGTTCGATACGGAGCACCATGCCCTTTCTGTCCTTATCAATCATGTTCATTGCGCCAGGCGTCTCCTTGGATGCTATTTACAGCGGGCGTTGCTCTGCCGCGATTAGCAGCCGCAGCAGCCGCCAGTCCAGCTTCCAATCTCGGTACGCCCGATGATCTCATCCTGCGTTTCCTTGCCCAACTCGACGAAGAACGCGGTGTATCCGGCAACGCGAATCAGCAGATCGCGGTGTGCTTCCGGATGCTTCTGCGCGTCAATCAGCGTCTCGCGGTCTACGCAGTTGATCTGTACATGGAATACGTCCAGCATGCTCATGGTCTTAATCATGTTCATGCCGTGTGCGATACCAGCCTCGCCCTTCAGCATCTCCGGCTCAAACTTCATGTTGAGCTGTGTGCCCTGCGTGAAGCGTGCGTGCGGGATGCAGGATACGGACTTCAGCAGTGCGGTCGGACCGTTTACATCCGTGCCGCCCGTTGCGCCGATGCCATCCGTAAGCGGGGTCTTTGCGTTACGACCGGACGGCAGGGCGCCAACCCACTGACCGATCGGGGTGTTGCCGGATACCGGAAGCATACCCATGGTCATCTTGCCAAACGGCGTATCGTACTTCTCGAACTCATCAATAATATGAGTGAAGATGCGACCTACGCAGAAGTCGGCGCGCTCATCATCGTTGCCGTACTTCGGAGCTGCCAGACACATTGCCTGAATGTCCTCGTAGCCCTCGAAGTTTGCATCCAACGCCTTGATCAGCTGATCCATCGTGCACTTCTTTTCGTCGAATACCAGATACTTGACGGCAGCGACCGAGTTTACGATGTCCGCCTGACCAACGGTGATAACGCCGTTGCCTGCGTTGTACTTCGCGCCGCCCGGCAGGCTGTAGTCCTTGCCGACCTCCATGCAGTGCTCATAGCCCAGCGACAGAGCCGGTACCGGACGGTAATTCATGCTCAGGTAATCCAGAACGGCGTTGCCGGAGACGATAACGTCAACTGCATAATCGATCTGTGCCCACAGAGCGGTGATAAAATCCTCAAACGTCTTGAAGTCACGCGGATCGCCGGTCTGCGGTCCAACCTGATTTCCGGTGATGCGGGATACGCCGTTGTTCAGCGCCAGCTCAACCATTGCGCCGAGGTTAATGTCCGCCATGTCGGTGTACTGCTTCAGACGACCCTCCAGGTTCGTCTCTACACAGCCGCACGGATTCCAGTCCCAAGCCTCGCTCATCGGAACGCCCTTGTTCTGCATCATGCGGATGCCGACATCGTTGGAGTAGATTGCCGGCATGGACAGACCCATACCGATGGACTCAACCGCCTTGTGCAGCAGCGAATCCGGATTCTTGGAAATGCTATAGGTAACAGACAGGTTCGGCTCCTTGAACTTAACGTCCATGGTCGCCTGAATCATCATGTAGGATAGCTCGTTGGTTGCGTCGTTGCCGTACTCGTTGATGCCGCCGCAGCTGGTCTGTACCGTAATGCAGTAGCCTGCTGCGTACTGCGCCGTGACCTCATCCTGGAACAGGGACATTTCCGCAATCTTGATCCACATGCAGTCGAACAGCTCCTGCGCATCGTCATCGGTCAGGATGCCCGCTTCCTTGTCCGCCTTGTAGTACGGATACAGATACTGATCCAGACGACCCAGATTGTAGGAAGACGCGTTCTGCTCCATGAAGATGGCATACTCATAGGTGACGATTGCCTGACAAGCTTCATAGAAGGTGCGTGCCGGATGCTCCGGAACGTGACGGTTGACCTCTGCAATCTTGAGCAGCTCTGCCTTGCGAACCGGATCGTCGCACTCGCCTGCCATCTTCTCTGCCAGATCTGCGTGGCGGTTTGCCAGATGAATGATTGCGTCTGCGGTCATGATTTCCGCGCGGTAGAAGAAGCTCTTCTCCAGATCCTCTTCATACGCGTCATTGAGCTGTGCCAGCTTCTCTTCCGCTTCCTTCTTGATGCCGCCGAGACCCTTTCGCAGGATGCGATTCCAGGACGGGGTGTTCTCGCCGTAGCCGCGAACGAACTTACGGTCAATGAAGATCGCGCCGTTGGTGCGCAGCTTCTCAACATCAGCCGGAGCCATCAGACGCCAGCGGTCAAAGGTACACTTATTCTTCCAGTAGTCCTTTACCTTCTCGGTATAGACCTTCTTGCCCTCCTCGCTCAGATAGAACGGGTCAAACGGACGGGTGCTGATGGTGTCCAGCTCCGCCTCAATAACGCCGGAAGCGCTATCGGCACACAGCAGACCAGCGCGCGGCTTGAATGCAACGCCGCCGACCAGCAGCTCATGATCCTGAATATAGATGTTTTTCTTTTCGCAAATTCTCTTGTAGCCCGTGGCTTTCTGAATAATCCACGGCTGACCCTCGGTCTCCTTGAAGCCTTCCGTCAGATACTCGGCATTGTAGACGTCCATCTCAACGCGAGTGTCCAGATACTGCTTACGCAGGGCTTCAATACGTTCCATATACTTCTTAGCCATGTGTAATCCTCCTTCGCCATTCAGCGTCCCGCCAGTGTGCGGGTGTTTGTAATACCATTCTTACTGCTTGTGTGTGAATGTGTCATAGATGTCAACCGAACCTTATCCGTTTGAGAACCCGGCAGTTCCAATATCGTCTCTGTTCGGTTGTACCCATATAGATGCAAGTCGCGTGCCAATCGGCAAATTTCTCGGATTTTTTTCGTTTCCTCATCCTTTTTTGTTAATGTTGCTGTATTCAATCCGTTTTGTTTTGTGGAATGTGCCGATCAAACTTGTTTTTGTGCTGCATCTCCGGTCTCACTGCTTCGTTTGCTTCGCGAGGATTGCCGTTTTCTTTTGTTACAATAATTTTGCACTAATCTCTGTGCAAAGTCAACTTTTATTTCAGTCAGATTGCAAAAAATGAGCCGGATGTGGCAACACACTTCCACATCCGACTCCTATCCCGCTCCTTTTGCGGTGCAAATCTGCGTGGTGCAAATTTGCGCAAAATTATTTTGCTTTTTTCTATTGAATTGTGCAATTTCAACGAGTCTCGGCGAACGCGGCATCCTCCGCCTTCTCCGCACCCGAAAACAACGTTTCCCTTACTTTCCCGCGTCGTCTGCCATCAATTGCTTGACGTCAATCTGATGGCGGCGCAGACGGTACTGTAAATTCTGTCGGCTCATATTGAGCTGCCGTGCGGTGCGAGAAATATTGTATTCGTTTTCCCGCAACGCCTGACACAGCGTCTCACGCTCCACATTCTTCATATACCCGTTGAGCGATCTGCCCCGCGTCCGGCGCGATGCCGACGCAACAGCTTCGCTTGTCATTGCCTCCTCCACATGATCCGGCGTGGCAATCCGTTGCAGAATGTGCTCCGGAATATATTCCGGCGTAATCACGGAATAATCGTCCGGCAGAACAATCATCGCCTGCTCAATCGCGTGCTGCAATTCGCGCACATTGCCCGGCCAATCATACATCTGAAGAATCTCCAGCGTGTCGCCGTCAATGTTCTGAATGTTGCGCGCCAGCTTTTTGTTGTTCTGCATGATAAAGCTTTTGGCAAGCAAACGAATGTCCTCCTTGCGCTCCCGCAGCGGCGGAATGTTGATGTTCACCACGCCGAGACGGTAAAACAGATCCTGCCGCAGCTTGTGCTCTTCAATTGCCTGCCGCGGCGGTACATTGATGTTGGACAGCACCCGCACGTCAATGCGGATGAGCGCCGAGCCGCCGACACGGCGCAGCACACCCTCCTGAAGCACGCGCAGCAGCTTTGCCTGAAGCGCCATATCCATCGAATTCAATTCGTCCAGCAGGAGCGTACCGGAATCCGCCTGTTCCAGCAGACCCATGCGCCGTTCCGCGCCGGTATACGCGCCCTTTTCCGTACCGAACAGCGTGCTTTCCAGCAAATTCTCCGGAATCGCCGCACAGTTAATCGCCAAAAACGGTCCGTTGGCGCGGTCGCTGGCGTTGTGAATGCTCTGGGCGAACAGCTCCTTGCCCGTGCCGGTTTCGCCGTACAGCATCACCGACGCATCGGTTTTTGCCACACGCTTGCACTTGCGGATGGCATCCTCCATCACCGCACTGCGGTAAATAATGTCCTTAAATTCATATTGCGCCGGCAGCAGCTTTTGTGATTTGCGGTGCGGCTGGCTGGAGAGCCGCATAATCTGCTCCTGCAAATCCACAACCTGCTTTTGCAGCTTGCTTGCCGCCGTCCAGTCCTCCATAATACACACCGCACCGAGCAGCTGCCCGTTTTGAACAATCGGATAGGTATTTACCATGACATCCATCGCATTGCCGTAACAGTTGATATAGTGCTGATGGCGGTTCAAAATTGCCCGACGGCTGCGCAGAACCTCCGGTGCGGTCAGGTCGTTTTCATCGTTGATGCTGTAGACATCGAGCACATCGCGTCCCAGCACCTCCTCCGCGATAACGGATTCCATCCGAACCGCAGAATCGTTGAGCTGATACAGCCGTCCCTCCTGATCGTACATTGCGATGCGTTCGCTCAGCTGGTTGACCGTGCTGAGCAGCAGGTCATAGCCTGCGTCATAACGTGCATCCCGAAAGACGATCAGCTGGGTTTCCTCCGGTATCTCCGGCAGGGTTGGGGTGGGACATCGAACCAAATACTCTCCAAAGGCAATATTTACATAAAGCGGAAGATCGGTTTCCTGACACAATTCCACCGCAATGCCCTCCAACGGTTTGCCTACCAGTTCGCCGTCTCCGTGCAGCATCTGGTCGCCGCTTTCATTGACAAACAAAATCCTTCCGTCTGCGCCCAAAAGCACCGCGCCCAGACCACATTGCGACAGGAGCTCCATTGCTTCCTGATAAACCATCCTTTCACCTCGTTTCCCGAAATACTTTCTCTTCTTGTGTTTTTTATGCTTGTTACCATTATAGCACAGTGGCATTATCTGAAACAACCGTTTCCCCTAGGGAACTGTTTTATTTTAGAACCGAAACCATTCGCACATCACGCGAAAAATCTCCTGCCGCAGTTTCCCGCAGCAGGAGATTTGCACCATGTTTGTCAGAATCTATCGAAGGTGAATCCAAGGGTTCAAACATGGTTGGTTTCTGTTATGGCTCTACGCTTTCCAGCTTCGCCGCCTTGCCTTCCTTCATCGCTTTCTTAATGGAGAAATCCGGGAAGAACGCCCACTTGAGCAAGCTGTAGATTTCCAAAAGCATAATAATGAAGATCGGGAATCCGACAACCATGTAGGTGTACTTGATAACGTCTACACCCATCAGACCAAGCAGGATGTACGCGAATGCACCGATGAATACGCCGAAGAGAATCATCAGCGGCTTGGACGGCATCGTCTCGTTGGCGCTCAGACCGCCCTTCATGGACATTGCCGCGAACGTGGTAACCAGTGACTGACCCATCGTTACGAAGGACAGGAAGATTGCCAGCGCGAACAACGGAACCAGAATCGACTTCAGTGGATAGACATTGAAGAACGCAAACGCTGCCGCCTGCAAGCCCTCGGTCTGCATGATGCCGTTCAAGTCAACCAGATTCTTGACCTGCTCAAAGATCGCAGCGCCGCCGAAGATGTCAATCCAGATGATGTTGAAAATGGAGCAAATAAAGAAGTCCATACCAATGAATGCACGGATGGTGCGACCTCTTGCAATCTTTGCGAAGAACAGACCCATAATCGGAACGTATACTGCGATGGACAGGTAGAAGTTAATCGTCCAGTTGTCAACCCAGCTGTCGCCGAACGGGCTGGTCATAAACGAACGACGGATTCCGCTGTTGAACAGCTCACCGAGAGACTGCATACCCAGCTGACCCATGAATACGGTCGGACCGATGACAACAACAAATGCCAACAGGAAGATATAGACGTATACGTTGAAGTTCGAGATAACCGACATTGCCTTGTCAACGCCCGAACAGCAAGCAAAGGTATAGAGGAATACGATAACAACCGCAACGATCAGCTGCGTCATGTTATTGTCCGGAATAATTGGCAGCGCGTAATGTGCGCCCGTTGCGATCTGCACGATACCGGTGCCCATCGAGGTCGCCATGCCGCCGACACAGGTAATCAGACACAGCGCATCCACGATGTTACATGCCAGCTTGTTGTCACCGATTGCCCAATACAGACCGGAGGACGGTGCCATTGGTCTGCCATAGTTGAAGTGCGCCAGACCGGCAACAATACCGGCTACCGTATATACGGCATACTGGTTAAACGCCCAGTGAAGCGCCACCTGACTGGTTGCGAACGATGCCGCCGCTTCCGATCCTGCTTCTACACCAGCCCATGTCGGCGGGTTCATAAAGTGCGTAACCGGCTCAATCGAGCCCCACAGAATCAGCGCAACGCCGATGGAGGTGGTCAGGGTGACGGAGAACCACGCGAACGTGCTCATTTCCGGCTTTGCATCCGGACCGCCGAACTTGGTCTTGCCCAACGGATGGATGAAGAAGACAACGCACAGAACCAGCATGGTAATCGCAATAATGGTATAGATCCAACCGAAGGTGTCGGTTGTCCATTCAAACGCGACCAACAGGAAATTCAGCAAGCCATTGTAGTTGACCAGACCGCCGACTGTCACGCCGATCAGGAGGATGAATACTGGGAAAAATACGACTGGTTCAATTTTACTGAATAGTTTACTCATGAAAAATCGACTTCCTTTCTTTTACCATACAATACCCTCGTAATTCATGTCCTTCCAGTCGAAGAGCAAAAGTCAGACAGCGCTCCTTCCTCCAAAGAAAGGAGCGATACCGTCGTATCCTTTTGACCACGGAGAGGATCTTGACCATTCGGCTGCGTTTCCTTCCGAACGAAGTTGCTGTTTACAACAGTTCCGTATCGGCATCCTTCCCAAACCTCAGAAACTGTTGCAGTATAACCGCCGTCTCATCTGCTCTCTATCATGTGACGCAAAAGATCAGCAATCTCGTTCAACGCATCCGAACGGGCAAAGTCCGTTCATCGACTGGTTTTTCTGCACAAATCACTTTCGTTTTTGCTTGAACAAATTGTATCATATGCATTACAAAATTGCAAGTCCCAAGTTCCGTTTGTAAATTTTCTGTTACACCTCTGTCACAACGGTAAAGTTACATTTTTAACACATTATCCGCGCATATGTGCCGTTCCAACGCGTTTTTGTGCAAAAATTCGGGCGAAAAATTTTTTCATAATTTTCCTGAGATTTTACGTAACAGTTTCCTCATGTGATGGGCATGGCATAGTTTTCACAAGTGCTCTGTGCACTTGTTCCAGTTTTCCGGACGCTTTCTTGTGCGTTGCGCCCGAAGGCAATTTTTGTTTTTTCAACGACACCGACACGAGCGTTTTGCCTTCCGCCCATATATGTTGATTTCTTACATTCCTTTTTCTTATGATGCTCCCGCGCCGAAACAAAGGTATTCCGCGCGTCTGTGTTTCGGTACAGCAGTTTCTTTGTATTCTTTTGAGAAACA
>CAVBHI010000342.1:0-4137 GCA_963595115.1 bacterium | reverse complement strand
ATTCCACTCTTGGCTCTACGTTGATCGTCGCCTGCGCACTTAATGGTGACGTAAGTCCGCCTCCGGTCACCACAGCCTGATTCGTAATACTTGCCCCCACGCCAAGCGGCGCATAATTTGTCACCGCCGCTTCGTAAATCAAGATCACATTTCCGCCAGCCGGAACATGAATTCCGCTGATGGTAAGCGGAGGGTCAACCGTAACCGTCGGTGTCGCCTGCAATACGCCATTGATATAATAGCGCAGCGAGCCTTCCGTATACGCCAGCGGATAAACGGTTTCCTGTTGGAAGAGATAGCCGCCCAAATCATCCGTGATTGTCAACTCATTTAATGCAGTCGTGCCGCTGTTGCGCAGCGACAGCACATACGTTACATCATCCTTCGCGGTATAATCATTCGTCACAGCGGTCTTGCTGACCGCCAGTGTTTCCAACAATTCGCCCGTAACTGTGTTGGAGTCCGTTGTTCCACCATTGTAAGAAAGCGTGGCATAGTTTGTAAATCTTGCCATACAATCCACTCCTATTCTTGTTCTGTAAGGGATGCCCCCATACAGCATACGCAAAAACCGCAAAAATTGTGACTTTTTGACGACACCTTTTTCTCACTCGCCGCACAAGAAAAATGCAGAACCGGAAAGCCGCGCACCTGCGATTTCCGGTTCTGCCCTGTTGTTTTTTGAGAGCGGGAAATTATTCTTTTTCCTCTTCCAGCTCCTCCAGTTCTTCCATGATGCGCATACCGGCAGTATCCGTCACTGGCAGCGAGAATACAATTGCCCCTGCCTTCGTGCTGGTACCTGCCTCGTCCATAATGGCACGCATAATATCATTTTTCTGATCCTTTCGGACAACGATAAACAACATATCCTTTTCCGGAACCAGTGTGACGCCCATAAAGCGTTCCGCCATCTGGCTGCCCGTTCCACGCGCATGAATCACCGTACCGCCTGCGGCATGAACCTTGCGCGCGGCATCCATAATCAGTTCCGTATAACCCTGATTTGCAATGACAACCAACAATTCATATTTGGTATCCTTCAACGTCGATTCCTCCCCTTTCACAAACTCCTGCCCACAGGTCAAATATGCCAGCGCTTTCTTTCCGCCAATACTGCTGAGCGGTATCAAAAAAGCGATGCCAATGCCCGGAAGGTCAATCTGCATTTTCAAGCGGAGCTGTCGTTTGAGTTCCTTCCATTTGCTGTCCGTCACGACGTGAAACAGGATGCATTTTTCCGCTCCATCCAAGCCAAAGTAATCCAGTATTTCACTGGATGCCGTGCCATGTCCGACCGAAATAACACAGACCTCCAGCCCCTGTTCCTGATAGAAGGAAGTAAACTTTTTTACCATTGTTCGACTGGTGATGGTCACCTGCATATATAATTCGCTCATCCGTATTCCTTCCCATCGTTCGTATTACAGTTCAATAATTGCATTGTCATCCCACTCAGCCAGCTGCGGTATAACCTCGCGCTTCGGGTTGCGCAGCTTGTGCGCCATACCTAGAACCTGAATGGTAATCAGCGGTGTCATCGCAACCATGGCAACCACACCAAACGCATCGGCAACCAAATTACCGCCAACCGCCACACAGACGCCCTGTGCCAGCGGCAGCAGGAAAGTCGCCGTCATCGGTCCGGATGCTACACCGCCAGAGTCAAATGCAATCGCAGTAAAAATTTTCGGCACACAGAACGAAACGCCGATGGCAATGGCATAGCCCGGAATCAAGAACCACAGAATCGGAATACCGGTCAGCACGCGCGTCATCGCCAGCGCAACCGAAACCGCAACACCAATTGATAAGCTGATTCCCATCGCCTTGGCAGAAATCGCGCCGTCCGTAATTTCTTCTACCTGATGATTCAGGACATATACCGCCGGCTCTGCTTTGACAATAAAGAAACCAATCAATGCACCAATCGGAATCAGCAAATATCGATAATTCTGCGCCGCCAGTTCATTGCCCAAATACGTACCCGCCGGCATGAAGCCAACATTTGCGCCGGTCAGGAACAGTACTAAGCCGATATAGGTATATACCAGACCAATCAATATTTTCACCAGACTTTTTTTCGGAAGCCGAAGTGTGACAATCTGGAATATTCCAAAGAAAACAACAATCGGCAGGAGTGAAATCGCAATTTCTCCGATATAATCCGGCAATTCATGCATAAACATCTGCCATAGCTCAACGGAGCTTGCCACCTGAATATTCTGAATAATGGACGTGCTGCTATCCGACGGGCGGAACACCATGCCGAGGCACAGTACCGCCAAGATCGGACCGATAGAACACAGCGCAACCAGACCAAAGCTATCGTTGGCAGCGTGTTTATCATCTCGAATGGATGCAATACCAACACCAAGCGCCATAATAAACGGAACTGTCATCGGACCAGTCGTAACACCGCCGGAGTCAAATGCAATCGCACGAAAATCCTCCGGCACCAAAAACATTAACAGAAAGGCAATCGCATAAAAGACAACCAAAAGGTAAGACAACGCAATACCCAACAGCATACGCAGCAAGGCGATAACCAGAAAAATTCCAACGCCGACCGCAACCGCTAAAATCAGCTGCATATTCGGGATAGACGGAATTAAGCCCGCCAACACCTGTAAGTCCGGCTCGGATATTGTAATAATCACACCGAGAATAAAGGATAGCGTAACAATCAGCAATATGTTTTTACTCCGCGTCATACGTGCGCCGACCTTTTCCCCCATCGGAGTCATCGACATCTCCGCGCCGAGTGTAAAGAACATCATTCCTACCATAACCAGCAGAGCGCCCAACAGAAAGCATAACAGGATGCTGGGGGAAAGCGGCGCAATGCTAAAGCTCAAGACAAGCACAATACCAACAATCGGCATGACAGCTACCATCGCTTCTCGCATTTTCGTTTGCATTTTTGGATTCCAAATTTTCAATATATCACCTCAAAGCTGCGTCGTATTCTGTTTCCTTCGCGTTATCGAAGACAGTTCTCAATCTCCTTAACTTACCTAAACATATATATTTACTTGTTTGTTACTGCGCGTATCACCCCTTTTCTTTGTATTTATACCATTTCGATTCATGGATTTTTTGTTACTATAAATATATTATAATCAACTTTTTCAAATAAAGCAATCATTATTTGCGATTTTTTCAATTATATCTGATTTCCTTGCGATTCCGTACCCGAAAGTACCATAATACTATAATCTCATTAACACAATCTTAACATTTACCTTCTCGTTGTTTTTATCATCGGAGAAAAAAGAAAGTCCGGCTTCCATAGCCAGACCTTCTCCTCTAAATACAACGATTAAATCCCATAATGAAATCGCAGTAAGCCCAGAACTAACAAGTGCACCGGATAAAAGCAATAATTCAACAGCTTATATTGTTTGCCGCGTGTTCCATTGTACGTCAAGGTCAATCCAAATCCCAACAGTGACCAAACCTCTTTCCAGATAGAACAATAACCAAGCACAGTCCTCCATAACGGTCTGTCTCGCAGCAAATAAAAGAAATAACCAATTAAAATAGCATGGTAGTCATAATCAACACTGGCATACATAGCAGCAAGGCACATCAGGATCACAACCACAAACGACAGCAAATACCAGACCAGCACCTGCTTCTCCGGCAACCTAGCGCGTAGGGTATCCAAAATCCACAGCGTAACCAGCATTAGCGCCAGTGCAAACATCACATTATTCCACCTCCAGTTGACCAACGTGCGCGTTGAGAACATATCAAACGGAATCTCAGAAATGACTGCAAAGGTCAGCATCGTCGCCAAATACTTCGTTCGGCTATGCGTATGAAAGAAGCCTTCCACCAGCAGAAACGCGAATAGTGGAAACGCAATGCGCCCGAGTACGTCAAACAGATTGCTGACAGCCAGAAGCCAACCATCGGTCAGGTTGGGATAAAGCAACGCCTTATTGGTATGGTCAATGAGCATTGACGCAAATGCAATGTACTTGAGCTGAGCGCCGGATAATACTTGAATGTGCTCCAACGCCGATTTCTTTTGTGTTTGATGCATGAAAAACTCCCCACTTCTGCGGCAGGCAATCTTGTCCCCCTGCCGCTGTCTGTTATTATACCAGATTCACAGACAAAGGCAAACGA
>CAVBHI010000341.1:0-3417 GCA_963595115.1 bacterium | reverse complement strand
CAGACAGACAGACAGACAGACAGACAGGCAATCTGGCATTGAACTGTTAAAAATCGTAGCTATTTTTCTGATTGTTGTTAATCATGTAACTCAGACACTTGGAGCGGAAAATCTTGCTGTATCTTTTCGAGATTATGTTGTTCTAGGAAATGCAACAACGGATATTCAAAATCTGATTCTCATGTTGATGAGACAGACGGGAGCATTGGGTAACACAATATTTTTTACTTGTAGTGCATGGTTTTTAGTAGGCAAGACGGGTAGTGCACGTAAAAAAGCATTTTCTTTATTGAGCACAGTTTGGGGCATCTCTATGTTGATATTGTGTCTGTATTTATTTGTTTATCCATCCTGTTTAACAACAAAGGACTTAATAAAGCAAATTTTTCCTACATGTTTTGCGAATAACTGGTATATGACATGCTATATTATTTTTTTATTCATCTATCCGTGGCTGAATAAACTGATAGCAATTACAGACCAAAAACAGTTATTCAGAATTACAATATTTTCTTCTTCGCTATGGATTGTCGCGAATTACTTTATAGGGGGATTGTTTTATCCTTCGACCTTGATTTTGTGGGGAACAATTTACTTTTTAATAGCTTATCTGAAATTAAATTGTGGTCAAATGATGGAGAGCATAAAAGTGGGCTTTATGCTTTTGTTTGTGGGTATTATCGGATATATTGCACAGGTTGTAGTTACGAATTATGTAGGGTTGTATTTGATTAGCGCTTTTTCAAACAAGGTATTACACTGGAACAGTGGTTCCTGCCCATTTTATATAATGATAGCGATAGGATCTCTGATTATTGCACGGCAAGCTAAATATAAAAGCAGAGTTATCAATTATATTTCTGGATTATCCATGTTTATATACTTGATTCATGAAAATTATTTGTTTCGATCCTATACGCGCCCGGTGATATGGCAATATTTATATAAAAGCTGTGGATACTCCCATGCGGTTATGCTTGATATTGCTTTTGCAGTTGTATTATTTCTTCTTTCGATTGTTGTAAGTTCAATTTACAAAGAAACGTTGCAACGCCTTGTAATGAAAGCGTCAGACAAGCTGTTCTCGATTCTTGTAAGGATATATGATCATATAGAACATTTGATGATGCAAATAGGATAGGGCGCAATAGTGGGCATAAAATGTATATGTGCCATGTAAAGTGCTTTTAATCACTCTGCTTTTTCATATACTGCGAGATTGGACTTGTAGCCCTTGAAATATCCCCCGCGTTATACCGTACAAAATCTCCGTGTACTTTATAACGTGGGGCGTTTTTTTTAGAGTTGCTTGGTAGCCGATTTGAAATGGCATGGTTTCCTTTATCTTAAATCAATGCTTATTGTAGTTTCTTTGACGGACAGTTGCTGCGGCAGCTGTCCGTCTTTCTGCACTATTCAGAGGCATTTCGTCTCTTGTATAGTACAGCAGTTCCTTCTATGCCTTCTGTACCAGTTTCGCTGCATAGATTCCAGAATTCTTGCATTGCAATTCTGTCATCAAGACTTATGTGTTTGCATTTTTCATTCATATCCGGTATGCCCTTTTTTGTATGGAAGTCTACTACATTTTCCTTCTTGGATTAAAGTCCACCGCAGCTTCCAATCTGGAACGTATTTGAGGAATTAACCTTATTTTAGAAAATTGATTTCTGTAAAGCAATTGGTATCCAAAAACGAAAAAATATGATACAATATAATCTGATTATTTGGAGGATACCGAGAAACACAGAATGGTTTCATGCGATAGCACTGTATATGGTATATTGTTGCAGGGGAGGAATTATGAAGTATCTCAAACGCTTTCTGGCGGTCATGCTGTGTGCGTCGATGCTGTGCGGCTGCACAATGCTGAGCAGTGCGGACGATTTGCTGCAGGCGCCGCGTGCGTCAAAAAACTATTTGCTGCTACAAAAAAAGCTGGAGAGTCTGGGACAGAAATTGACGCCGGTTTCGCCGCAGAGCGGACAGTATCGAAATACGGTGACGTTTGAAGATCTGGATGGCGATGGCGTAGAAGAAGCCATTGCCACGGTTCGTCAAGGGACAAGCGGTCAAATTTCAGTCTATATTTTTCAGTTTATTGATGACCAATATGAGCAGATTGGCTGTATTACCGGACAGGCTACCGCGATTGGTTCACTGTCCTTTCCTCAGTTCGGAGAGACAGAGCAGGGAATGATTATCACTTGGGTGCTGTCCAGCGGTACCGTGGAGGGTATGACCGTCTGCGGACTGAAACAGGGAGAGATGGTCAAGCTGGCAGAGGTGGAGTATACAAACTACATTACCGGCGATTTGGATGGCGATCATGAGGATGAGATTTTTGCTCTGAATTATGGCGGAAGTGGACGAAAAACGGCACAGCTTTATGATTATCAGGGCGATAAAATGGCGCTGGTTGCACAGGCGGATGTCACGCAGGATGTGCAGTCGGTTGCCAATATTACAGTCGGTTCACTGGAAGACGGCAAAAAGGCTGTCTTTGTAGACAATAAATTTGAAACAGATAATGGTATGCAGACGGATATTTATGCAGTATCCGGTTCGGGCAAAAAGGATGATCCGATTACCGTAGAAAATCTGGCGCTGACGCCGGGTGTTTCTACCTATCGTTCGGTGGCAATGTATTATTCCAGTGATGTTGACAGTGATGGGTGCGTTGAAATTCCGCAGCCGACACCACTGCCGGGTTATGCAAAATCAGACCAGCAGGATATATTATGGATGATTGATTGGTTTCGCTACAATATGAAGGCGGGAGAGAATCCGGTATATGCGTGTACCACCTACCATTCATTAAGTGAGGGATGGTGTTTGATTTTCCCGAAGGGTTGGCGAGGAAACGTTACCGTCAAAACAACGGGAGATTCTGATGTCAGCCAGACGATATTCCGTGATGCAGAGACCAAGGAGGTTCTTGTGACGTTTTATGCCTTTGGCGGCAACGATCGAGAACAAGCAGCGGCGACCGGCGGTCTGACGCAGCTCGGCAAATCCTCCAGCCGATATTATGCGATGAAGGTAGAAAGTGGCAGCAAGAGCCGTTATGCGGTCAAGGAATCGCAGCTGGAAAAGAAGTTTATTATTATTCAGTCAGATTGGTATTGATACGGAAACACTCGTGAATGACAAGAGAGCGGAGAGATAATTATGGCGAAAAAAGTATTGGTTCTGGAAGATGAGGAAAATATTCGCAGCTTTTTGGTTATCAACATGAAGCGCGCCGGATATGACGTGGTTCAGGCGGGAACCGGAGAAGATGCTCTGGCGGAATATCACAAGAATACGGATGTTATGGTGTGTATTCTGGATGTCATGTTGCCGGGTATTGACGGATATGAAGTTTGCCGAACATTGCGTGCAGAGGGCTATGAGGGCGGCATTATTATGTTGACG
>CAVBHI010000340.1:0-4438 GCA_963595115.1 bacterium | reverse complement strand
GACCTGCTGCATGGAAATTCCCATCAGGTCTGCCAGCATATGAAGGGAACGTCCCTTGTTGACGCCCTCCGGCATGACCTCGAAATTATCCTCTGCCGAGCGGGTGATATGAATTCCCGGCAGGCAGTTAAACTGACACAGAGCGTCCGCCAGCTCACGCAAATCGCCGCGCGCAAAAATCTTGCAAACACCCAGTCTTTCGCGGCGAATCAATCCTGCCAGATCGTCCTCAATAATCCGGCTTGACCAATAGCCCTCCACGCGCGGGCTTTGTGTAAACTGTGCATCGGAATACGATGTCATATACAAATGCTCTCCAACATAAATCATAGCGGAAATCGGGCGGCTTTGCAAAATCTCCATGATTTTCGCACTGGTTTCCACCGGCATTGTCCATTCCTTCACGTCTTTATTGTTGACCGGATCGGAAATCGCAGAGCCGCCGGAGGTAATCATAGCGGACGATGCGCCAATCTCTTTGGCGAACTGTGCCGCCTCGCCGACGATACGTCCGGTTGCAATGACAACCTTGACACCCTGACGGCGTGCAAAATGAACGGCTTCTATTGTAGATTGTAATACCTCGACTTGGCTGTTAAGTACCGTGCCGTCCAGATCCAGTGCAATTAACTTGTACATCATGATCACCCTCACTTATCCGTATCTCGTATTCAATATCTCTTTCCCCTCTATCATACCCTATTCCGGGCAAAAAAAGCAACCATACGGGAAAAGAAAGCGCGATTCCCTCTTCCTTTCTTCTTTTTTTCCTTGTTTGATCGGGACTGCTAGCTTTTTTTTCACAAATATGCTATTCTATGCTTGTATTACAGCGCTCTGCAGATCGTTCTGATCTGTTTTTTCGCTGCAATCCGTAAATTTTACCAAAAAAGAAGGTGAATCCTTTTTGGCTGCAACCAAGAAGCGAAGAGCTTCCTCCTCTCGTTCCTCCTCGCGCTCCGGCAGATCAACGACGTCACGACCGAGGAAGAAAAAAAAGACGACGAGAAAACCCGCCTCTCGCCGTGCGAAATCACAAGGGAACATTTCGCGTCCCGTATGGCTCAACCGACGGCTTGCCGGTTTGCTGCTGTGCGTTGCGGCGCTGCTGCTCGCGCTGTCCATGGCGGGCTGTCACGGCATCCTGCTGGATCCGCTCTGGACGCTGGCAAACGGTCTTATCGGCTGGGGCATCTATCTGATGTTCGTCATGCTGCTTGTGGACGGCATGGTTCTGATGAGTAAGCTGCGTCCGTATCGACTGCGTGCGCTCTGTATCATTATCATTCCGTTTTTATGGAGCGCTCTGCTGCAATGCATCCTTGCAAAACCGATGACGCCTTCTTTCGCCGCCATCGGCACGCTGTGGGAAACCGGCGTGAAACAGCATTCCAGCGGTGCACTCTCCGGTATGCTCGCGGTTTTATTCAGCGCAGCTTTTTCGGCAACCGGTGCACGTGTGATATTGCTGTTTTTCCTGCTTGTCTGCATTTTCACGGCGCTGTCCTGCACGCCGCTGAGTGTGATACGCGGCATTTACCGACTGATTCGGGAGGACAACCGAACCGAACGACTGGAAGAAGAGGATATGACGGTTTCTCCGCGAGAACCGAAGAAAACAAAAAAGAAGGCATCCCATCGCTCTTCGGCAGACAAGCCGAAGGCAGGCTCTTATTGGACGCGCCGCCGCGCCAAAGCCAAGCAAAAGAAGGCGCTGCGCGCCATCGAAAAGGCAGAGCGCGCCAAGGCGGAGGCGGAGAAGGCGGAACGTATTCTGTCCGGAGCATCCGCAGGAGCTTCGCCGGAGGAGTTCCCCAACGATGCGGCGCGGCGTGACCGTTCTCGCCGAATTCTCGACGGGCAAAGCCGTCTGCGCGAGGTCATGCCGCAGGGCGCATCGTCGAATGCCCCGTCGGTTGGTGAGCAGCCGACGAACGCGGCATCCTCCTATGAGGACATTGACCGCTTGATGGATTGGGGCAAAACGCAGGGGGACGAAGTGGATGCGGCTGCGCCATCGGCGCAGGAGAAGAAGGAAGGAAAGACGGCGCTTGCACATGCGAAAAAGCAGGTGGAACAGGAAATTGCCGTTGCAATGCCGTCCGCTTCGCTGCCGCCCTATCTTCCGCCCTCCATTGACCTGCTCAACAAGCCACCGCGCGAGAGCACGGATTCCAAAGCCGAGTTGGATGCGCGCGCCGCACAGCTGATTGATACACTGGATTCCTTCGGCATTGACGCCCGCATTTTGGGCAACCCGATTGTCGGACCGACGGTCACACGCTTTGAGGTGCAAATTGAACGTGGCGTGAAGATTTCCCGTATTACCTCGCTGACCGATGATCTCGGTCTGGCGCTCGGCTCACCGAACGTCCGCATCTCCATGGTGCCGGAAAAGGGTGCGATCGGCATTGAGGTGGCAAACCGCAAATCCAAAATGGTCGCATTCCGTGAGGTAATCGCCTCACCGGAATTCACCTATTCCAAGGGGGAGCTTCCGGTGGCGCTCGGCAAGGACATCACAGGCACGCCGCAGGTCATTGATCTGGCAAAGATGCCGCATCTGATGATTGCCGGTACGACGGGATCGGGCAAATCGGTGTGCATTAACTCCATTTTGATTTCGCTGCTGTACAAGCACTCGCGGGAAGAGTTGCGTCTCATCATGATTGACCCGAAGATGGTTGAGCTGTCCAATTACAACGGCATTCCGCATCTGCTCATTCCGGTTGTCACGGACGCGCAAAAGGCATCCGGTGCGCTGAGCTGGGCAGTCAACGAGATGGATCGCCGCTATTCGCTGTTTGCCGCCGAGGGTGTGCGCAAGCTGGAGGACTATAACAACCTGATGCGCAGGCAGGAAGCCGAAGCGCCGATGTCCGCTGCCGATCCGGACGCGCCGCCGTTTGATGTGGATGCGCCGAATGAGCCGTCGTTTGCGCAGTCCAGGGTTTTGCCGCAAATTGTCATTGTGATTGACGAGCTGGCGGATCTGATGATGGTATCCGCCAAGGAGGTGGAGGGCTACATCTGCCGTTTGGCGCAGAAGGCGCGCGCTGCCGGTATGTATCTGGTTGTCGCAACCCAGCGTCCGTCGGCAGACGTTATCACCGGTCTGATGAAGTCCAATATCCCGTCGCGCATTGCGTTCGCCGTTGCATCCGGCATGGAATCCCGCATTATTCTGGATACCACCGGTGCGGAAAAGCTGATTGGCAAGGGCGATATGCTCTATCATCCGCTCGGCGCATCCAAGCCGATTCGTATTCAGGGCTGCTTTATCGGCACGGATGAAATCGAACGTGTTATTTCGCATGTAAAAACCACTGCCGCCGTGGAATATTCGGAGGAAGCGCAGATACATATTGAACAGGCGGGTTCTTCCGGCGGCGCACCACGTGATGCATCGGAGGACGAAGATCCGCTGCTCAACGATGCCATTCAAATTGTTGTCAGCGGCGGGCAGGCATCCACCTCGCTGCTTCAGCGCCGGCTCAAGCTGGGCTATGCCCGTGCAGCGCGTGTGATGGATCAGATGGAGGAGCGCGGCATTATCGGACCGTCGGAAGGCTCTAAGCCGCGCCGCGTTCTCATCACGAAGGACGAATGGATGGAAATTCAGCTTCGCCGTGAGATTTGAGTTCTTTAGGAGGTAGCAACGCTATGGCACTTCGCAAAATCGCACCGGAACAGCTTCCGGGCAATGTGATTGATGAAATCCGCAATCAGTGGATGCTGCTCAGTGCAGGCACAATGGAGGATTTTAACTTCATGACCATTAACTGGGGCATGATCGGTGAATTGTGGTATCAGGACGCGGTGACGGTCTATGTCCGCGACTCGCGTTATACGATGGATTATATGAAGAAAAACGCCAGGTTCGCCGTCATTCGCCTGAAATCAGGGCATCAGAAGGCGCTGAACATCGCAGGCAGCCAGTCCGGACGCGACATTGACAAGGTCGAGGAAACCGGTCTGACGCCGGTGGAGCTGGACGGCGTGCCGACGTTTGCGGAAGCTGCGTACACGCTTGTGTGTGAAACGATGTATGCCGGTCGCTTAGAGCCGTCAGACATCCTGCAAGCGGATATTCGCGACAAGGCATTTCCGGAATATCCGACCGACCCGAATGCCGTTGACAAGCAGATCATGTTTGTCGGACGTATTGTGGGCGCATATATAAACGAATAAGACCGCGTATATCGTCAAAAAAATCTCCCCTTGCGCTCCGGCGCAAGGGGAGATTTTTTGTCCGGCGTTGCCGCAAGACGGGACGGCACAGCGACGGCGCTTAGCCTCGCTGCCGGTAATACTGATTTCCCATCACAATGGCGCAGACTGCACCGATGAGTGGCTTTCCGGTAAAGGGGGTGTTTGTCGATTTGGAGCGGTACTCGGTGAACACGACCGGTGCATCCCAGTCGGCGATCATCAGCTC